>NZ_JBFFKR010000071.1:0-14260 GCF_041555295.1 Ancylomarina sp.
AGCTAAACGTACATCGTACTTCTTGTTGATCTCCCAAAGGAAACGATTCAGAATCTTATTTGAGTTACCACGATTCTTGTTAATCTCATCACCTGAGTGACCACCTTGCAAACCGCTCACATCCAAACGAACAGCGAAATATCCAGCAGGAATAGCCTCTCTAGTGTATGATAGAGTAGCTAAAGTATCGATACCACCCGCACAACCTAAGAAAATCTCACCCTCATCTTCTGAGTCAAGATTCAATAGAATATCACCGCTTACGAAATCCGGCTGAAGTGCAAAAGCACCCGATAATCCCGTTTCCTCATCAACCGTAAACAGACACTCGATAGGCCCGTGCTCAATATCAGAAGAAGACAACAGTGCCATTTCAGCAGCAACTCCAATACCATCGTCAGCACCCAAAGTGGTTCCTTTTGCTTTCACCCATTCGCCATCAATCCAGGGAATAATAGGATCTGTATCGAAGTTGTGCTCTGTTGAAGAGTTCTTCTCACAAACCATATCCATATGCGACTGTAAAACAACAGTCTTAAGATTCTCCTTACCTGGAGTTGCCGGCTTCTTGATTAAAACATTTCCAATCTCGTCGCGCTTGGTTTCAAGATTGTGTTTCTTACCAAAATCCATTAGGAATTCAATAATTTTCTCTTCTTTTTTTGAAGGACGAGGAACCTGACAAATGGCCTCGAAATGTTCCCAAATTACTTTAGGTTCTAATCCGCTTAGTACGCTCATTGTTTATTTTTTAATTTGAGATAAAGAACCAAATAGTCATCAATCTCAAAATGTGTTAGTATTCTTCTTTTTTTAACAAACTCAAAGGTAATAAAAGCTAGCATAAAATTAATTTGTTTCTCTATATATTCAATCGACAAATAATGCTTTATAATCAAATTATGTCAGATCTATTTATCGCTAATACTGCAAACTTTTCTATTTTTATGTCGTTTTGTCAGCCTCTGCTTCGTGGCACAAGCTTTGATCAAAGCTTTCACGTTAAATTTTAATATTAAATCAAAAATTTAAAAATATGTCAACAGGAAAAATTGGTGTTACCAGTCAGGATCTGTTCCCGATTATTAAGAAATTCTTATACTCTGATCACGATATCTTTTTACGTGAAATCGTTTCGAATGCGATTGATGCCACTCAAAAGCTTAAGACTTTAGCTGCAACAGGCGAATTCAATGGCGAACTGGGAGAACTTAAGATTTCGGTGAAACTCGACAAAGAGGCTAAAACTTTAACCGTTTCCGATCGTGGTATTGGTCTGACTAAAGAGGAAGTTGAGAAATACATCAACCAGATTGCTTTTTCAGGTGCTGAAGAGTTCATGGATAAATACAAGGATCAAGCCAATGCCATTATTGGTCATTTCGGTTTGGGTTTCTATTCTTCATTCATGGTATCTGATAAGGTTGAGATCATTTCACGTTCTTACAAAGAAGGTGCTGAGGCAGTGAAATGGAGTTGCGAAGGGAATCCTGAGTACACACTCGAAGCAGCTGAAAAGACTGAGCGTGGTACTGATATCGTAATGCATATCTCAGAAGAGGAAAAAGGATTTTTAGAAGAAAGCCGTATTCAAGAGCTTCTGGACAAGTACTGTAAATTCTTGCCTGTAGAAATTACTTTTGGTAACAAAAAAGAATGGAAAGATGGCAAGAATGTTGAGACTGAGGAAGCGAATGTTATAAACGACATCAATCCAACATGGACAAAAAAGCCAGCTGATTTAACTGACGAAAACTACAACGATTTCTACCGTCAGCTTTACCCAATGGGCGAAGATCCTTTGTTCCACATTCACCTGAATGTTGATTACCCATTCAATTTGACTGGTATTCTTTATTTCCCTAAGCTTAAGAACTCGGTTGAAATTCAGAAGAATAAGATTCAGTTGTACTGCAACCAGGTATTTGTTACCGATTCGGTTGAAGGTATTGTTCCTGAATTCCTAACCCTATTGCATGGTGTTATCGACTCACCAGATATTCCATTGAATGTATCTCGTTCATACCTTCAGTCTGATGGTAACGTTAAGAAGATCTCAAACCACATCACCAAGAAAGTAGCGGATAGCTTATTCGATATCTTTAAAAAAGACCGTCAGGACTTTGAAGCGAAGTGGGATGACTTGAGAATTTTCGTTCAATATGGTATGCTTAGCGAAGAGAAGTTTTACGATCGCGCTAAGAAATTCATGCTTGTTAAAAACACCGATGGCAAATACTTTACAACTGAAGAGTATGAAGCAATCGTTAAAGAAAATCAGACAGATAAAGATGGCAATATGATTTGCCTATACTCAACTAATGCTGATGAGCAATACACTTATATCGATTTGGCAAAAGCCAAGGGATATGATGTTCTATTGATGGATAGCCAGTTGGACAATCACCTGATTAACACTTTAGAGCAGAAGACAACAACGACTAAATATGTACGTGTTGACTCTGACGTTATTGACAAGTTGATTCAGAAGGACGAGGCAAAAGCTTCTAATATAACTGAAGAGCAGAGAAACGATTTGATTCCTGTATTCAACTCACAACTTCCTAAGGAGAAAGTGAACTACATTGTAGCTTTCGAAGCATTGGGTGCCGAAGCACAGCCATTAATGATTACTCAGGCTGAGTTTATGCGTCGTATGAAAGATATGGCTGCTATGAACCCAGGTATGGCAATGTTTGGAGAAATGCCAGATTCGTATAACTTAGTTGTAAATACAGATCATGTACTTATCGAAAAAATTATTGAAAGCAAGGATGCTGAACTAAGCGATAAAATTGCTGAAGTGAAGGCTAAATTGGCGCCAGTAGTTGCCGAGAGAGAAGCACTTGAAGTTCTTAAAAAGGACAAGAAAGAAGATGAAGTTCCTCAGGAAGAAAAAGATAAAATGACTGAGGTTCAGAAGCAGATTACTGCAATTAACGCTGAGCGCGAAGCTCTATTAACAGGTTTTGGTAAGGATAATCAAATTGTAAAACAACTGGTCGACCTTGCTCTACTTGCTAACAACATGCTTAAAGGTGAAGAGTTGGCTAAGTTTGTAAAACGTAGCATCGACCTAATCAAATAGTCTGTTCAAATCTAGTTCAAGACAGAAAGCCACAACCTAAATGGGATGTGGCTTTCTTCTTTTTATTTTAAACTTATCTTTGCATCACATTTAGATACATTTACACCTATGGAAAGAACAGAATTCATTAATTATATATTCGATGCCCTTTACGCTCAGCCAGAAGGTGAGTCATTAGATATTGCTTGTTGGGGAATGGAGCATCTTCATACTGAAGATGACAGCCCGATATACGAATCGATTATCGAAGAGCTCATATCGAACGAATGGGCGGTAGATCAAGGCTTAGGTTTTCTTTCTTTAACTCCTGAAGGGCGTGATATTATTAATGAGTTTGGATCGTATACGGCTTTCATGGAAACCTACATGCAGCCTGCTCCTCAAATTAAATCACCGCTTTCGTTAAAGACAATCAGCTTAGTCATTAACCTTATTCTGGCATTATTTATAGCTATGTTGATGATAACAAAAAATAATGATGATCAGATTATCTCCGATCAAAAGGCTAAAATTGAAGCACAGCAGGCAAGTATTGATTCTTTGCAAAAGGCTACAACGAAATAATAAACAGAATGGCTTAATTGGGCTTTGGACAAACCTCCAAGCCTTCACCTAAGGCTAGTTGGCGCTATGGTTAAACCTCCAAGCCTTCACCTAAGGCTAGTTGGAGCCATGGGTAAACCTCCAAGCCTTCACCTAAGGCTAGTTGGAGCCATGGGTAAACCTCCAAGCCTTCACCTAAGGCTAGTTGGAGCCATGGGTAAACCTCCAAGCCTTCACCTAAGGCAGTTGGCGCTATGGGTAAACCTCCAAGCCTTCATCTAAGGCTAGTTGGAGCTTTGGTTAAACCTCTAAGTCATTTTATTTTCAGACAATTCGTTGTAACCAATCCGCTTCAATTATTGAACACATCAATTCTCATTGCCCTATTCCATTAATAATAAGAACAGTGCCTACAACATCAAAAACAGTCCTCCTAAATAAAAAGGCTAAGGTTTAAACATAAATAATTTCTCACTCATCATAAAAAAGATGTATTTTAGTATAAAAGATACTAAGTATGAAAGTAGAGACAGATTTCAGCAATGATGAAATTAAACAGTTATGGGACAAGTTTGGATCAATTTCTCAAGAAGAGTTGTTTCAATGCTTCGATGAAGATATACAGAAACTTACCCAATTTGTAGGCGGCTACAAGAAATATTATGAGAAACTAGGGACTTCCGAACATAAAGGGATGAGTAGCTTCGCCAACCTGAGTGAATTTAATTCCCACATACTCCAACTCTTATTAAAGAATCAGGAAGGCATTCTGAACATTGATTTTAGGAAGCTTGCCGAAGGCTATCTAAAGGCCTTAGACACAAACCTGGAAGAGATAAATAAAACGATTCAAAAAAAAGAACCCTTTAGCCCTTACTCATTCAACAGGCAAGATAAATTGCTCGTTATCTTAAAAAAGCTGAATACAAACGCGCGTTTTTTTGTAAGGTATCTAAGGCGACGTTTTTTTAATGTTTTTCGACGCCTATTCCGCTTAGCCCCATTAGAATTACAAACTTACCGATATCGCAAACTGCCCTACCAGTCTATGGTGCTCTATTATATGGGTGTACAGCTTCCTAAAGCAATCATTGACTCTCTACACCATCTAATGAAAACAAAGAGTCAGATATTGCTGAACTTATGGGAATTCGACGGGAATTTTGACGCTAAACTACAGAATAAGCTTTTAGAAAATCAAAATGCAGACCTGTCTTTAACAAGCATACAGGATAATAAATTTGAAGTATTCTCAAAACAAGAAGAGCTAATTAAGGAACTGACGATCTCGTTAAAAAATGAGATTGAATTAGCGTGCATAAGCGTTTTTGAAGAATTGGATAAGACCCTACTGCTTGTAGACACAGCAGATATGCCAAGCCATCAATTTTTGCCATCCAAAATAAAATCAAAACAAGATGTTGTTCTAATCCAATTTGATCAAGAAAAGCAAAGATGGGAAAATACACATAAAACCTTATTAGATGATTGGTCTCTGGATGTCGAAATTGTCCTGCTATATTTCACAGTTTTGGATGATTATACCAATCTTAATTCGAAAATAAGCAAATTCATTGATGATCATTTAAGCCTGAATATTGAACAATTACGTGAATTTATAAATGCTTCAGCCAAGCGGATTCAGGATAATGCCACTACAGCTAAGAAACTAACTCAAGTTTTAAACGAGGAAAGATCGAAAATCTCCAATGAGTTTATTGATAAAATGCTTGCCCAAACGATTAAAAAATTATCGGGGAGCATTACTCAAGATATTGAAAAGTTTAATTCCAGAACAATTGACCTTATCAAAAATGTTTCAGACAAGCGTAGTTTTATAAAAAGTAAAAATTATGATCGAGGCATCCGAAGTTCAGAGATCAATTGGCTATCACCTAAAGAACTATTAAACTTTGAAGCTCTTCCTCATTTTGAAGCATCGATAAAAGAAATTAAACAATTTATTGAAGCCAATATGAAAAAAGCAAGAGTTAAGCTTCTTGCTATGGGAACTGTGAGTGATTTTAGTCTCGAGTCAGCTCAAATCATGTTACAAAAGAAAAAAGGGGCAATAAAATCAACCGCTCAGGTTGCTGAAGAAGGTCTAAATCGTGCCTTGAGCCATTTAGATGAAGTAACAGAGCTTATGGAGGCTATCAAACTAGAACCACAGGAACAGCTTCATCAAACCATTACAACTTTTAATACTGAGATTCAGAAACTCAAAAATATCGATACCATCCTTGAGCTGAATTTACAGATTGTGAAAATAAAGGCTATTGAACGATCGAAAAAGCTACGAAAAGATGCCATTACCTGGATTCTTAACATTGTTCCCAGGATAATCGATTTTGTGAAAAAGCATATTTCTGGCACTACGGGCTATATTGCTGAAATAAAGAAATATCTGGGTGTAAATGTAGATAAAGTTCAAATCTCTCACGAGCTTCCCGAATTTATTCGCCAAACAGAACTGGCCTTAAAAAAACTGCCCTTTGTTTACCAACGCCTTTACCAGTTAACGCCAACTGATGAAGATCGCTTTTTTGTTAACAGACAGACTGAATTGGAGAGCATGGAGCAAGCCTTTGACGATTGGGGAAAGGAACGTTTTGTCACTACAGCTCTTATTTCAGAGAAAGGGAATGGAGCGACTTCATTGTTAAAGATTTTTCTGAATAAAATTGAGACTGATATTCCAATTATTCATCAATCATCAGATAAAAAGATTTACAATACTCAAGCTTACTTTGCATTCTTTGCTGAAATATTTGAGCAAGATAAATTTGAATCAAACGAAGAAGTCATTGATTTTCTAAATAATAGAACCGATAATTTGATTCTTATTATTGAAAGCCTGCATCACTTTTTCATTAAAAAAGTAAATGGATTTGAATGTCAGAAAATGCTTTTCGAACTCATGTCCAGAACATCTAAAAAAGTGTTCTGGATTGTGAGTTATACCATACACTCTTGGGAGTATCTGAAAAAGACTTTACGTGTATCCGAACATTTTACCAGAGAGATTCAACTGCAAAAATTCGATGGAGAAATGCTGGATGAAGTTATTTTCAAACGCAATAACCTGAGTGGCTATAAAATTGAATTTGAACCATCGAAAGAAAACCTTAACTCCAAAACCTTTCAGAAAATGGATGACGATGAAAGACAATCCTATTTAAGGAAACATTTTTTCATTGAGCTCAATCAAATGTCTAATGGCAATGTTAGTTTAGCTCAGCTATACTGGCTTCGTTCTACTTGCTCGGTAAGCGATGATGCCATAAACATTAGTTCTCTGCGCGAAATTGATGCCTCCTTCGTTAAAGATTTACCTGCAGAACATTTGTTTGCCATGCATACCATACTAATACACGATGGTTTAAAACTCGAAGATTATGCACTATCATTAAACTTACCCGAGAGTAACTGCCGAAATATATTAATCCCAATGCTGGAAAAGGGTTTACTTATTCGACCTAAAGAAAAATTCAACATCAATCCTATTATATTCAGACAGGTAGTCAGTTTATTAAAATCACACAATCTAATCAACTAATTGTATCATGATGAAACATTTTACCTTCTACCTTTTATGTTTGTTGATAGGATACCTATATCCACAAACATCCACAGCTCAACATACAATCCAAGTCAAGCCTCTTCTAAGCCAGAATGATTCTTCGGCCAATGAATTTAGATTGGAGGGAATCAAACCTGATACCCTAACAAAGATAGATACGCTTACTATAAAAAAAGAAAACACTGCCTCTACTCTTGATACAATTGAGAATGTGAAAGCTGAAATAACAAGAGATATAATCGATTCACCCGAGCAAGACACAAGCCTGTTTAGTGTAACAAATCTATTCTCAAATTTCGATCCTAAAGTACCAAATAAACCCAAGGATGTATTGGAAGTCATTTCCTTATCGAAAATTTTCTGGACTCTCGTTCTTTTATTGTTTGGCTATTATTTTATCCAACTAGTCATTAAAATTCTCGATATCTTTTCTGAACGAAGTGCTAGATTTCGTATCACCATAAAAGGTATTATTCCCGTTTTTAGAATTCTAACTTGGTCTATCATTATTTTTGCCATTATAAAAGGCATTTACGACCCACCCTTCGAAACGGTTATCGCTTTTACAGCCTCGGTAGGTATTGCTGTTGGTTTGGCAGCACAAGATTTGCTCAAAAATGTATTTGGTGGTATGGCCTTACTACTCGACAGACCCTTTAAGGTTGGAGATAAAATTGATAGTGGCAAATATTATGGGGAAGTTATTGAGATTGGATTAAGAGCCACTCGATTAGTTACGGCTGACGATTCAGTTGTTTCTGTTCCCAATGCCGAACTAGTCAATTCGTCGGTATCTAATGCAAACTCCGGTGAACTCAATTGCCAAGTGGTTGCAGAAATTTATCTACCTATTGATATCGATACCTTCAAAGTAAGACAAATTGCGACCGAGAGTGCTCAAGTTTCTCGATACGTTTACCTCAACAAACCCATTACCGTTTTGTTTTTTAATGAGGTAAAAGAAAGACGTTCTTATCTTAAAATGAGGATAAAAGCCTATGTAATGGATATTCGCTACGAATTTCAATTTAAAAGCGATATGACAGAAATCGTTATACGCGAATTACTAAGAGAAGGGCTTATCTCAAAAGATGAGTTGTTTTAGATATTAGTCAAAAAAAAAATACCGACCTCATCAGAAGTCGGTATTTCTATTTTATATCGTAGCTCGTTAATTTCCTATTTCGCTTAGCTCCAGCCAGCGCATTTCTTTTTCGTCGATCATATCAACAACTTCCTGGAAACGTGCCGATTTTGTCATCAGATCATCATTCGATAGTGTTCCTGAGCTCATAGCCATTTCAAGCGTCTCTTTTTCCTCATTCAAACTTTCCATATCCTTTTCCAACTGTTCAAACTCTCTCTTCTCGTTGAAAGTCATCTTGGTTTTGGTGGTCTGCTTTGGTTTTTCCTTCTTCACTTTCACAGGTTTTTCAATCTGCTTCAGCTCCAACTCTTCTTCATCAATGGTATCTCGATAAATGGTATAATTGCCTGGGAAATTTCTGATTTGCCCCTGCCCTTCAAACACAAACATATGCTCAACTACCTTATCCATAAAGTAACGGTCGTGAGATACAATAATCAAACAGCCTTTAAAATTCATCAGATAATCCTCCAATACATTCAGAGTCATAATATCCAAGTCATTGGTAGGCTCATCCAGAATCAAGAAGTTTGGATTTTTCATCAATACCGTCATCAGATAAAGTCGGCGTTTTTCACCCCCACTCAATTTCGATACCTGATTGTATTGCGATTTGATTGGGAACAAGAAATATTCCAAAAATTGAGAAGCCGACATCACTTTACCATTACCCAAATCAATACTTTCGGCAATTTCTTTGATGACTTCAATGATCTTCTGACTCTCATTAATTTTCATGCCATCCTGCTTATAGTAGCCGTAGACAACAGTTTCACCAATCTCGATATTTCCAGAGTCAGCCTCAATATTTTGAGTAATAATATTTAAGAATGTCGATTTTCCTGTACCATTCTTACCAATGATCCCAATTTTCTCTCCACGTTGGAATTTATACGAAAAGTCTTTTAGAATTTTCAAATCTCCAAAGCTCTTATTTAAATGTTCGAATTCGAGTATCTTAGTTCCCAATCGAGCAGATTTAATATCAAGATCCATTTTATCCTCACGATAACCTGTATTGGCTTTATCTTTCAGCTCGTAAAAAGCATCAATTCTAGACTTAGCCTTTGTAGCACGTGCCTGAGGCATACGTCGCATCCACTCCTGCTCAGTTTTCAATAAACTTTTAGCCTTACCTGCTTCAGCATTCTGATTGTGGATTCTTTCTTCACGCTTTTCCAGATAGTAAGTATAATTCCCCTTATACGAATGTATGCTGTTGGCATCCATTTCGATTATTTCATTACAAACCCGGTCGAGGAAATATCTGTCGTGAGTCACCATCAAAAGGGTACCTTTCGATTTCTTCAAGTACTCTTCTAACCACTCAATCATTTCTAAATCCAAGTGGTTAGTAGGCTCATCGAGCATTAGGAGATCAGGATCAGTAATCAATACCTTAGCCATACCAATACGCTTTTTCTGTCCACCAGAAAGTTGAGAAATTGGCTGATCGAAGTTGGTAATTTTTAGTTTCGAAAGAATCTGTTTCACCTTTACCTCATAATCCCAGGCTTTGTGTAAATCCATCTTTTCGAGAATCTCTGTCATGCCAGCTTCCTGACCTGATTCTACCATTCTCTCATAATCACGAATAACTGATAAAACAGGATCTGTTGAATTAAACAACTCATTGATAACTGTATTATTTTCATTCATTTCAGGAATCTGCTCCAAATAACCCAGTTTAATATCCTTACGAAAAGAAATGTCCCCACTGTCCTGACCATCTTTTCCTGCAATGATATTTAAGAGCGAGGTTTTTCCCGTTCCATTTTTGGCAATCAGAGCAATCTTTTGTCCCTGTAGAACACCAAAGTTAATGTCGGTGAATAAAACCTTGTCACCATAGCTTTTGCTAAGGTTTTCTATTTGTAAGTATGATATCATAAATGACTGTGCTTTCGATTAGTTTGCAAATTTACGAATTAGAAACGACACCCAAGCTTATAAACTTACTTGAATGCAAGATCTAGAGCTCCTTTTTCATCATATCCAATAAAATTAAAAAGATCTAATAGCAGACAGAGCGATCTCTTATTTAAAATCATTATTTTCGTGAGTCTAATTAGTTAAGAATACATGCGAAAGAAAGAACGTTTTGAAAAAGTCATAGCTTGGTTTCAGGAAAATATGCCTATTGCAGAAACCGAGCTCCATTATACTAACCCCTACGAACTACTCGTTGCCGTTATCCTATCTGCACAATGCACCGATAAGCGTGTTAATATGATGACTCCTGCTCTTTTTGAGCAGTATCCGACAGCATTTGATCTATCTCATGCCACACAGGAAGACATCTTCAATTTTATTCGTTCGTGTTCGTACCCAAATAATAAAGCCAAGCACCTATTAGGTATGGCTAAAATGCTGGTTGAAGATTTCAAAGAAGAAGTTCCCGATGACATTAAAGAGCTTCAAAAAATGCCTGGAGTCGGTCGAAAAACTGCTAATGTGATTGCTTCAGTGGTTTACGATAAGCCTGCTATGGCTGTAGACACCCATGTTTTTAGAGTTTCAGCTCGAATAGGATTAACCACTAATTCGAAAACCCCTTTGGAAACAGAAAAACAGCTAATGAAATATATACCAGAAGAATTGCTTGCGATAGCACACCACTGGTTAATTTTGCATGGCCGTTATGTTTGCATTGCTCGAAAACCTAAATGTAAATCATGTGGATTGAAAGATTTATGCAAATACTATATTAAAGAATTGAAGAAAGAACAATAATGTACAGCTACGAATATCCCCGCCCAGCACTAACGGTTGATTGTGCCATTTTTTGTCAATATAATAAGCGTAAGTATGTTTTACTCATTGAACGTGCACAGGAACCCTTCGCAAATTGCTGGGCTTTTCCAGGAGGTTTTGTTGATATGGATGAAGATTTAGATCATGCAGCCTACCGCGAACTTAAAGAAGAAACTGGGTTTGAGAATTGTGAACTCAAACAATTTAAAACCTACGGCGGAATTAATCGTGATCCTAGAGGACGAACTGTATCTGTGGTTTACAAAGGGGAACTCAATTTATCTGAACTTCCTGCTGTAATAGGAATGGATGATGCCAAGCAAGCAAAATGGTGGCCAATAGATGACTTACCAAAATTAGCTTTCGACCATGATTGGATTATGAAAGAACTAATTGATGTGATGATGAGTTAATTCGAGGATATGTTGATATGTGAATTTAAGGAATATCTCTTGAGATCAGGCTCCTTTAGCCTTTAACTTCAACACTCTGTTCTAGGTACATCAAACTATCAGGCCCCATATTAAATAGGAGATCCAGAATGCTCAAGTTCTCTATAAAACCTTTTTTGTCGCTAAAAACCTGATAATATTCTTTTGAAACAAAAGAGAGATCAACAATAGATTTTGAAGCTTTAGGATGAATACCCTCTCTAAAATCAACAATCTGATTAACATCTTCAATATAATCATCCGTTAATTTAATGTTATAATCCAAATCAATCAAAGAACAGATCTCTTCTTGAATTTGAAGATTCATATCCAATAGAAAGTCCCATCTCCTATCGAAGAACTTCTTTAAATCGTCAATGTAGTATTCGTAAAAGGGTGATGATTGATACGCAGACTCAATGCCCTTCCAATGCTGTTTTTGCCAATCGGTATCGTAAGAGATTCTCACGTCCTTTGTTAGAATTTTCTTACTACTCGCTTTTACAACTGGTATTGTTAGAGCTAAAGCACCATTGGCTCCAAAAATATTACATCGGTTTCTATAAGATTGCTTCGAGTAATTCTCAAATTGCTCAATTAACACGTTGGGAAATTGAACCAACTTGCTGTAATATTGAATTGGGGCAAAATATGCAGTAGATAATAGGACTGTGCTTTCCATCTTCTTTTCTTGATTTTGTGCGAAACTACAAAAATAATGAATAAAAATTAAGGCTATCTCAATTGAGACAGCCTTAAATATAAAGTTTAAGAAATATAAGTTCTATTCAATTCCTTTAAAAAATCGATTCCATCTAATCTTGCTTAAGAATGATTTATCCTTATCAAGAGATAACCATACAAATGAGGCTTTTCCTACGATATGATCTTCAGGAACATAACCCCAATAACGAGAATCGGCTGACATATGACGGTTATCACCCATCATCCAATAATAATTCAGTTTAAAAGTATACGATGTTGCTAACTCTCCATTAATGTAGATACCATCCTCTTTCACGTCTAGCTTATTTCCCTCATAAGCCGTGATAGCTCTTTCATAAAGAGGTAAAGTCTTTTTCGTGACAGAAACCGTTACTCCTTTTTTTGGCAACACTAAAGGTCCAAAGTTATCGCGATTCCAATTATAATCTCTACTGAATGGAAAAACTTCTTCGTACATACCAAGTGGATATAGCACACGAGTTACAGATATCACATTATTCAGTTTCTTAAGCTCTTCAACTTTAGCATTTGTCAATGGTAATTCATACTCAGAATCATTTCTCCGACCTCTATCAGCAAGTGCAATATTAAGATCATCCAATTTTCTTGGATTAATAGAAGTGCCATTGGTTTTAACAATGTATTTGTATTGCATATCTTCGATAGCAGCTTGTGCTTTACCGTTTACAAACAGTTGACCATCTTTCGAAATTAAAGTATCACCTGGCAAACCCACACATCGTTTAATATAATTCTCACGTTTATCTACTGGTCGAGAACGAATATCGTACCGCTGTTTCATAAACTTACGAGCCATATTTTGGTATGCATGATCAGACTGCAACAAGCGGCCTTTGCTCATATCATCAGCCTTAAATTGCTGACCATAACCTCGAATGATAGAATGGTAATCCGGATTTTCATTCCCTACCCAGATGGTATCTCCTGCAGGAAAATTAAAAACGACAACATCATCACGCTCCACATCTCCAAAACCAGCCAAACGATGGTAAGGCCATTGTATCAATTCGGAATAAGACTTCATCGATTTTGTTCCTGGCATGGTATGATGAGCAAATGGGAACGATAAGGGTGTATTTGGCACCTTAGGCCCATAAGCCATTTTGCTAACAAAAAGGTAATCACCTACCAACATCGATTTCTCCATTGAAGAAGTCGGAATTGTGTATGCCTCTATAAAGAACATACGAATAAGAGTCGCTGCTACAACTGCAAATATTAAAGCGTCAATCCATTCGACAATAAAACCTTGCTTTTTAACGCCACGTTTCTTCCAAAATGCCCAATGCACTTTCTTACTAATATATACATCGAACAGAATAGGTAAGCCTAACACAAGCCAAAAGTTACCAATCCAAGTCATCATCAACAGATAGATAATGGCTGCCAATGAAAACTTAAACCATTTATTCTTTAAAAATTCCTTCATAGGGTATTTATTTTATTTTGAAGTCTTGTTTGAAATTGATTTTGTGCGAATCTACAAAAATTATTGTTTACAGTTTTAATAAATCAGTCATTCCAAAGAATCCAGACTTACCAGGCATAAACTCAGCGGCTAATACGGCACCAAAAGCAAAACCTTTACGGCTATATGCCTGATGCTGAATTTGAATTTCATCAACCTCCGAATGCCAGGTAATACTGTGAGTTCCTGGAACAGCTCCATGACGCTTAGCCACAATGCTCATTTCAGACTCTTTAGTACTTAAGCCTTCAATCCATGAATCTTTCACTGGGTGATTCTCAAGAACGCCTTCGGCTAAAGTTAATGCAGTTCCACTTGGGGAGTCTAATTTATGAATATGATGAATCTCTTCCATATCCACATCGTACTGATCGAAACCAGACATCAATTGAGCCAATTTCTTATTCAGCTCGAAAAATAAGTTCACGCCTAAACTAAAGTTTGAAGCGTAGAAGAAGCCCTTACCCTCTTCACATCGAGACTTAACCCCCTCCAATTG
>NZ_JBFFKR010000072.1:0-14112 GCF_041555295.1 Ancylomarina sp.
GATTATGATTAAACACTACTTTATTCTTTGTTTACTACTATTTATTAGTGGTATTTCGATGTCCCAATCGTACAATAATCCTGAAAGCATTGTATACGATCAGGCGGATGATCGCTATTTTATCTCGAATAAGGGTGCTAATACAATTGTACAGATGGACTCAAACAGCAAGCTAACCAATTTTGTAACTTCTGATTTAAATGCTCCTAAAGGTTTATTAATTGTCGGGGATACACTCATATCAGTCAATAACACTTCAGTTCAGGGCTTTTTATTGTCCGATGCCAGTAGAGTCCTTAATATTTCGATCGAAGGTTCGGTGTTCATGAACGATGTCACAAGTGACAATAAGGGAAAGATTTATGTTTCTGATACGAGTACTGGAAAAGTATATCTGATATCGCTCAAAACAGGAGAATATGCAACTATAGTTGATTCTCTTGTAAACCCCAATGGCTTATTGTATGATTCGAAAAGAAACTCTATTCTTATTTGTAATTGGGGCGATAAGGCTAAAATACAAGCTTTTAATCTTTCTGATTCGACCATAAGTGATTTGATTACGACTGAATTCCGTAATTTGGATGGCTTGGCATGTGATTCTGCGGGAAATATTTACGTTTCCTCATGGGGTAGCAATGCAGTGTATCGGTTCGATGCTGCATTTGAAAATCCACCAGTCTTAATTTCGGAAGGGCATAACGGGCCTGCCGATATTTCGATTAGGAAGGATAAGCAGATATTGTGCATTCCTAATTTTAATTCCAATAAAGTTCAGTTCATCAAGTTGAATTAATCAGAGTTAAGGAAAGTGATATGGACATCAATAAGAGAAGATTAGTTTTAGATCGATCTCTTAGAAAATATCAAGCTAAAACCGATTTTATTGAGATAAAAAAAGCTACTGCAATTTTAATTGCAGTAGCTTTTTTGAATATATATATATATGATGCTAGATTGAACTAGGCAATCACTTCTTTTATTTCAGAGATTATTTTCTCAGCTAAAGCTTCAGCTTTGGCTTCGTCCTTGCTTTCAGCATAAATACGAATGATAGGCTCTGTATTCGATTTACGAAGGTGTACCCACTCTTCTGCAAAGTCAATTTTTACCCCATCGATATCATTCACCTTCTCGTTCTTATATTTTTCCTTCATGGCTACCAAAACTGCATCAACATCAATTTCAGGAGTCAATTGAATCTTGTTTTTCGAGATGAAGTAGCTAGGGTATTCAGCACGAAGTTCAGAAACTTTCTTGCCTTTTTTAGCCAGGTGAGTTAGGAATAATGCGATTCCAACCAAAGCATCACGTCCGTAGTGAGATTCAGGGTAGATGATACCACCATTACCTTCACCACCAATAATAGCATTCTTAGCCTTCATCTCAGTCACAACATTCACTTCACCTACGGCAGAAGCTGTGTATTCGCCATAATGAGCATTTGTTACATCAGCTAAAGCACGAGTCGATGACATGTTTGAAACAGTGTTGCCTGGTGTGTTTGCCAGTACATAATCAGCAACAGCAACCAAGGTGTATTCCTCACCAAACATGCTACCGTCTTCGCAAACCATTGCCAAACGATCTACATCAGGATCTACAACAAAACCGACATCAGCTTTACCTTCTTTCATGATATCAGCAATTGCAGTTAAGTGTTCTGGAAGTGGCTCTGGGTTGTGTGGGAATTGACCATTAGGCTCGCAATATAATTCAATCACATTTTCAACACCCAATGCTTTTAGTAGTTGTGGTATAACAATACCACCAACCGAATTTACTGCATCAATAGCGACAGAGAAGTTTGCTTTTCTGATGGCTTCAACATCAACCAATTTTAGGTCAAGAACTTCCTGTATGTGTCTTTCGTTATAATCATTTACATGAGTGACCTGTCCCAAATCGTCAACATCGGCAAAAAGGAAATCTTCATTATCTGCAATTGACAAAACCAACTTACCATCTTCGTCGTTTAGGAACTCCCCTTTTTCATTCAACAATTTTAGAGCATTCCATTGCTTTGGGTTATGACTAGCTGTTAAAATAATACCACCATGAGCCTTTTCGCATGTTACAGCAATTTCGGTCGTTGGAGTCGTTGCCAATCCAATTTCAATTACATCAATACCTAATCCCATTAGCGTACCAACAACAATACGGTCAACCATCTCCCCTGAAATACGAGCGTCGCGGCCTACAACAATTTTTACACGTTTACCTGCGTGACGTCTGATGGCCCAAGTACCGTATGCTGCTGTGAATTTAACAATGTCGAGAGGACTTAGTCCGTCACCAACGACACCACCTATGGTGCCTCTAATTCCTGATATTGATTTAATTAATGCCATATTTAGTTTTTTAGAATTATAATTTTATTGAGAAGTGTATCTGTATTTCGTCTTCTCGGGATTTTTTTTCGAAAATCATGTAAAAATAATAAACTATTAGCTTGAAAACATAAGAATGTAAGCAGATTATCAATTTTATTGCTTGATTAGTTCTGTATATCTAGTTTGATATGTTTAGTCGAATTCCAAACTGTTCATATTTTCTTCTTCCAGATCTCTGCTTTTTCCTTTTTCATTGATATAGAGTAGATATTTGCTGATATTTAGTAACTTTGTCGGCTGAAGAATAACGAAAAGTTGTTAAAATAATGGAAGATAAGAAATACGGAAACAAGCAAAGAGGAAAGCAATCGTTCCGTTCATCAAGAAATGAAGAAGGTCGTTCTAGTGAATCAAAATTCAACAGAGGACCAAGATCATCGGAAAAAGGGGAGAGATCTGAATCTGAGTTTTCGCATAAAAAAGCTGATAGAGCTGCTAAAAGCGACCGAACTTATCAGGGCCGAGATAAGGATAATCGTTCAAAAAGAAATGAGGATGGTTCTAGCGAATCGCGTGTGAACAGAGCACCAAGAACATCTGATAGTTCTGAAACGACACGTAAGAAGAACAAAAAAGAATATAGAGGTAAAAATAAGCCTAACGCTCGCGATGAAAAAAGACCTTCTGGTTTGAGAGTAGGAAAATCTGTAACTCGAACTCGCCAAGAAAAAGAAGAATTTTCACATAAGGGTACAGAAAGAAGCTATAAGGATAGAAAGAGATTTCAACATCGAGATAATGCTGAGCGTGAAGGAAAAGCGATTGAAGATAAGCTTGATGGAGTTGAAGAAAAGATTGATGTAATAGAAGGAGGAGAAGCTGCACAGATTAAGAGCCGTTATTCCAAGAAAAAGCAATTAGAGTATAACCGTTTGAATGGTCCTGCCGATGGTATGTTGCGTTTGAATAAGTTTATTGCTAATTCTGGAGTTTGTTCTCGTCGTGAGGCAGATAAACTTATTGCTGACAGCCAGATCATGGTGAATGGTATCACTATTACCGAGGTGGGAACTAAGGTGAGCAAGGATGATGATGTTCGTTTGGATGGTGCTCGTTTGATGGCTGAGGCTAAAGTTTACCTTTTGATGAATAAGCCTAAGGATTTTGTTACAACTCTTGATGATCCTACAGGAAGAAAAACTGTAATGGATTTGATTGGCGATGCTTGTGATGAACGTATTTATCCTGTTGGAAGATTGGATAGAGCAACCACTGGTGTTTTATTATTTACCAATGATGGTAATTTAACTAAGAAGTTGACGCATCCTAGTTACGAAAGAAAGAAGATTTATCATGTTCACTTAGATCGAGTGATTACTAAAGATGAGTTGACCAAAATTGCTGAAGGTATTGAGCTGGAAGATGGGGTTATTCAAGCAGATGATATTAGTTATGTTGATGCTAAAGATAAGTCTCAAGTTGGTATCGAAATTCATTCGGGTAAAAATAGAATTGTTCGTCGTATTTTCGAACACCTTGGTTATAAGGTTGAAAAACTAGACCGTGTTTACTTTGCTGGTTTGACAAAGAAAAATTTACCTCGTGGTAAGTTCAGATTCTTAACTCAAAAAGAGATCAATATCCTGACACATTATTAGTCTGGAGAGATAGATATAAAACAAGCCCATTTGACATTGTCAAATGGGCTTGTTCTTTATATGATTTTAGATAGCCTAAAGATTAATCACCTTAGAGGCATCTGCTTGTAGAGTCAAAATATCCTGCATGGTGCCTTGTATACCAACTTCCACCTGATTTTCTATTTTGTAGAAGTTTAAACAAGTTTTGCAGATGATCAGCTTTACACCAGCTTTTTCCATGTCTTTTAGAGTATCAAGAACTGGAGAATCCGAACAAGTTAGCTTCACTCCTGCATTATAAAAAGTGATGATTTTAGGCAGTTGATCGTTGTTTAAACTTAGTTTTAGATAATTCGAAATTAGAATCAGGCCTAATTCTTCGTTGCCAGTTCCCATTCCGTTTTTATCAATCTGAACTAAAGTATTTGAATTGTTCATATTTGTTTACGCTTATTTTATGTTGATGTAAGCTTCTGTATCATCTGTTCGCGCTGAAAGTTCACCAATTGATTCCAAAATGAATCCTTCTGATTTGGCTACTTCTTTAAATTCAGCAATATGCTTATTTTCAACAGCAACAAGTAGTCCGCCACTGGTTTGAGGATCGCAGAGTAAAGCCTGTTGCATTTCGGTAATATCACCCACTAAATGGCCGTATGAAGCCCAGTTTCTTCGCGTTCCTCCAGGAGTAGATCCTTGCTTAATCAAAGCTTCTACACCTTCCATTTTAGGAACATCTGCATAATTGATTGTAGCATTAACATTTGATCCTTCACAAATTTCACTTAAGTGACCTAATAAACCAAAACCTGTGACATCAGTCATTGATTTAATGTAATCAAGTTCACCAAAAACTTGGCCAACCTTATTTAAGCTACACATCAAATCAACCACAATCTGGTTGTCTTCGTGAGCGATTAGTTTTTTCTTTTCAGCTGTTGTGAATACACCAATTCCAAGAGGTTTTGTGATGAAAAGACTGCAGTTTGGTGTTGCCGTATTATTTTGTTTGATTCGGTCAGTTGATACAATACCATTTACCGATAGACCAAAAACAGGATCGGAAATATCGATAGAATGACCACCTGCCAATTGGATGCCAGCATCAGCACATACATCGCGAGCACCTTCGATAACTTGCTGAGCCAGTTCGGCTGGTAATTTATCCAAAGGCCAAGCTAAAATTGCAAGAGCCATAATGGGTTTACCGCCCATAGCATAAACATCGCTAATGGCATTGGTTGCTGCAATTCGGCCAAAGTCGTATGGATCATCAACAATAGGTGTGAAAAAATCGGTTGTACTGATAACAGCTGTACCGTTTCCTAAATCGAAAACAGCTGCATCATCCTTACTATCGTTACCAACTAATAGGTTCGGATCCTTTATATGAGGCGCACTAGATTTAAGAATAGCTTCTAAATCTTTTGGCGATATTTTGCATCCACAACCGGCTCCCGGACTGAATTGCGTTAACTTCTTAGTTTCCATCGAAAGTGAATCTTATTATATTCGTACTGATAATATTAGGGCGCAAAGGTAGGGCTTTTTTGTTTCTATGGTATTTTGTTGAAGAACAAAATAAAAGAGGTAACCAGAATAGCTACCTCTATACCTTTAATTTTGTCTGATCTATGAATTAAAAAGCACTAATCAATTCGTCTAGACCTTTGCGAACGAATTCACGTTTATATCCTTTTTTTGCTCTGGCAGTCACGGCTGGGAATGCGTCATTGTTGATGTAATCGAGAGCTGCTTTTAAGTTGCTTTCATCAATATCTCCCCAGTCGTGAGTAATATCGTCCTCAACTTCATGATCCACAGGGATCCCATTAAAATAATAACCATCACCATTTTCATCAGTAATATGGAAGGTTATTGGCAAAATGGCAAGGTTGAATTCAGGAACTTGAAAGACATTCATGCCGACAGGTTTACCATGTGTTGTACTACCAATAAGCTTAATATTTTCTGCTCCCATATAGGGTTTAAGAGAGTTGATGACCAATTCGCTAGCAGAGGCAGTAGCAGAAGTTGTGATTACAAATATTCGATTGAAACCATAGGCAGAAGCTTGACTTGAGAAGGCTTCATTAAAGTTTTCGGAAGTTTTAGATTCATTGAAAATGTATTTTGAGAAAATCTTACCTTGGTAGGCATTACCTGAAATTAAGCCAGCCAGTTGGTTCGCAATATCTGTACTTCCACCGCCATTATATCTCATGTCGAGCACCAATTCTTCAGCACCTTCAGCGTTAAAATAATCGAAAGCTTCATTTAGTTCTGCTTCAGAACTTCCCAAAAAGCTATCAAAAACCAGATAGGCTACTTTTTTATTTAATGTCTGAATAACTGATCGTTTAATAACTGTGTTCTGATTCATTTCTTTTTTTGAAAGATTCAGGGATTTTTGCTCACCAGAATTGTTTTCAAATAGTAAAGCGATTGTGCTGTTTGAAAGTAATCCTCTAATTTCATTTTCAGTCATTGAATTCGTTGACTGATTATTAATTTCTAAGAGTTTCCAAGATCGTGTAATACCTTCATCATAGAGTTGAGATTGATCATAGACAAGGCTAACCCGAGGCGTATTATTACCTTCTTCAAATTGTAAATCGAAGCCATAGCCCGTATAGGTACCATTATTTAGAAATGCTAAAAGAGCATCTAGATTTGCAATGAAACTCCACTTGTCCTGATCAACCAATAAATCATTGAAATAGGTATTCAAGTCATTATAATTATTGACATTTAGAGCAGGAAGTTCATCATTCCATAAATACCATTCTTCCATAATTTCATCAAGAACCTCAACCGCGGTTTTGTCTTTTGGTTTGTTGTCATTATCATCCTTGCTACAAGCTGTGAAAACAAAAAGGAGTAGGATGGCGAATAGCCACAATTTATTGAATTTGATCATTGGGGAAATTTTGAATTAGAATATTGATTTAAGTTTTAAAGTTAATATTAATACATAGAATTTTAAAACAAGTTGTTAAAGATACCTTAACTTGAAGCTGAAGAGGTTTTGAATATTTCTATTTAAGCAAACGTTTTCGGTGTAAAATAAAGGTTTTCAGGATGGTAAGTTCTTTTATTATTGGGAATATTAAGGTAGTTTTGCAAGACGAATATACAAATACTGAATAATCAAAATACTTACAAATGGCTGATAATAAGAAAGCTTTATTGATGATCCTTGATGGATGGGGAATAGGGGATAAATCCAATTCGGATGTTATTTCAACAGTTGACACACCATATATTGATAGTTTGTTAGCGAAGTATCCAAACTCTCAATTGCAAGCTGCGGGTAATTTTGTTGGTTTACCTGTAGGACAAATGGGTAATTCAGAAGTAGGTCACCTAAACATTGGTGCAGGACGTGTTGTCTACCAGGATTTAGTGAAGATTAACCTTGCTGTTAAAAACGATACAATTAAAGATAACGAGCAGTTGGTGAAAGCTTTTGCTACTGCTAAGAAAAATAATACTAAGCTTCATTTAATCGGTTTACTGGGCGATGGTGGGGTACATTCTTTAAGTGCTCATGCTATTGCAGTTTGTAAAGCTGCTAAAGCTCACGGATTAAATGATGTTTTTGTACATGGTCTGACTGATGGTCGTGATACCGATCCAAAATCAGGATTAGAGTTTGTTAAGAACTTTGTGAGTGAGATTGAAGGTTCTGCTAAATTGGCTTCATTGGTAGGTCGTTATTACGGTATGGATCGTGATAATAACTGGGAGCGTATTAAATTGGCTTACGACCTATATACAAAAGCTGAAGGTAAAGAAGCTAGAGACATGGTTGAGGCTGTTAAGGCATCTTACGCTGAAGGCGTAACTGATGAGTTTATCAAACCAGTTGTTGCTGTTGATGCTGATGGTAAGCCTTTGGCAAAAATAGAAGAGGGTGATGTTGTCATTTGTTTCAATTACCGCACCGACCGTTTGCGTCAGATGACAACGGTTTTCTCTCAGGAGAATAAGGCTGAGTTTGCCATGCATACCATGAATGTTGAGTGGTACACTATGACCAGCTATAATGCCAATTTTAAAGGGGTGCATGTTATTTACGACAAAGATAATGTACAGAATACTTTGGGTGAGGTTGTTTCTAAAGCTGGTAAAAAGCAAATTCGTATTGCTGAAACTGAAAAGTTTGCTCACGTAACTTTCTTTTTCTCAGGGGGGCGTGAGACGGAATTCGAAGGTGAGACACGTTTGATGGTTTCTTCACCAAAAGTGGCGACTTACGATTTACAGCCAGAAATGTCTGCTCCAGAGGTTGCAGATAAGATTACAGCAGAATTAAATGCTCAGTCGGCTGACTTCGTTTGTTTGAATTTCGCTAATGGCGATATGGTTGGACATACGGGTGTTTACGAAGCAATTTCTAAAGCCGTTCAGGCAGTTGATAATTGTGCTAAGCAAGTTGTTGAAGCTGCTAAAGCAAATGGTTATGATGTCATCATCATTGCTGATCACGGTAATGCTGATTTTGCTGTTAATGCTGATGGATCACCAAATACAGCTCATTCACTTAATCCAGTACCATGTATTTGGGTTACTGAGAATCCAAAAAAATTGAATGATGGTATTTTAGCGGACGTGGCTCCAACCATTATCGATATTATGGGACTTGAGCAGCCAGCTGACATGACTGGTAAGTCTTTGATTGTAAAATAGAATATAAAATATTTAGATGTGAGGCCTGAGAACATAGATTCTCAAAATCAGTCTCAGGCTTTATATCTAAAAGTTTACTGCAATATAAAAATCCGTATTATCTTTGCCGATAGTACGGATTTGTTTTTTTAATGAAAACAGTAAATTCGTAATTATTAATTCGTAATTATTAGTTGATTCATGTTACAGATAGGAAATGCCATAGTAAGTCTCGATGTAATTGAGAAAAAATTTATTTGTGATTTTGGCAAATGCAAAGGTGCATGTTGTATTGAAGGCGATTCTGGTGCTCCATTAGATGAGGATGAGAAAGCAATTCTTGAAGAAATCTATCCCAATATTAAAGAATACCTGACAGAGAAAGGTATTGAGGAGATTGAGAAACAAGGCACTTCGGTGATTGACGCCGATGGTGATTTGGTGACTCCAATCATAAATGGTAAGGAATGTGTTTATACGGTTTTTGAAAATGGATTGGCTTTGTGTGGTATTGAGAAGGCTTTTATTGACGGGAAAATCACCTATCGTAAACCAATTTCATGCTCTTTATACCCAATTAGAATAGAAAAATATCCTGAGTTTGATGCTGTAAACTATAACAAGTGGAGTATTTGTGGACCTGCTCGTGAGTTGGGTTTCAAGATGGGTACACCTGTTTATAAATTTCTTAAAGAACCTCTGATTCGTAAGTATGGCGAAGAGTGGTATAAGGAATTGGAATATGCTGCTGAAAATTTAGAAGAAATATATCAGATTAGACGATAATTCTTCTTTATAAGAATCTTATATATACGACATCTCATAACTGGTTTATAAAACTAGATATGAGATGTTTTTTTTTGACCTAAGATCTGAAAATAAAACTTATAGCTAGAAAAGATATTAATAGAAGCAAAATGAGGAAAGACCATGAAGAGATCTTATTGATTTGGAATGGTTTAATCTTTATCTTTTTAGAGGCTAATACAAAAAGAACGATAGTACCAATAATAGTAGGTATGCTAAAAAGTTCTTGTAAAACTCCGATTAAAACAAAATCGCTTTTTATCCAATAAGAATTAAGAAAGAGTAAACCAAAATATAGTACGCAAACAAGGCTAAGCTTGAAGATTAATATTTCAGTATTGTATTTTGAATTGTTCATGTTTCTCTCATATTTAGAAATTTAACATAAGACTTAAAAACTAGAATATTATGATTTGTGAGTTTTTTGAATCATATGGGATTTTGCCTTTCAATAATGAATCCTGTTATTTAATAACTTTAGGATAGCTTAATTAACGATCTTTAATTGAATTTTGAATTTCGGATTTGTATATTTACCATTCTAAAATTTAAACTCAATTTAAACACATATTTACATGGACAACATTAAAGGGTATATTGACGAGAATAAGGATAGATTTCTTGATGAATTATTTGGATTGATTCGCATTCCATCGATTAGCTCGATTGAAGCTAACAAACCAGAAATGTATAAGGCTGCTGAATACTGGAAGCAGTTGATGTTAGATGCTGGAGCTGATAAGGCTATCGTATTAGAGACAGAAGGAAACCCTGTGACTTACGGCGAGAAGATTATCGATCCTGCTTTACCAACTGTTTTGGTTTACGGACATATGGATGTAATGCCAGTTGATCCTATCGAACTTTGGGATACTAATCCTTTCGAGCCAGTAATTAAAGATGGAAAAATTTGGGCACGTGGTGCTGACGATGATAAAGGGCAAGCTTTTATGCATGCTAAGGCTTTCGAATACATGGTTAAGAACGATTGCTTGACTTGTAACGTAAAGTTCATGATTGAAGGTGAAGAAGAAGTTGGTTCTCCTAATCTTCCTAAGTTTTGCGAAGAGCATAAAGAAATGTTGAAGGCTGATATTATCTTGGTTTCAGATACAGGTATGATCGCTCCGGATATGCCATCAATTACAACGGGTTTACGTGGATTGATGTATTGGGAAGTTGAAGTAACGGGTCCTAACCGTGATCTTCACTCAGGATTGTTTGGTGGTGCTGTTGCAAACCCAATCAACGTATTGGCGAAAATGATCACTCAAATGGTTGACGAGGATGGTCATATCACAATCCCAGGATTCTACGATGATGTAATCGAAGTTACAAAAGAAGAGCGTGCTATGATGGCTGAAGCTCCTTTTAATGTTGAAGAATACAAGAAAGCAATTGATGTAAAAGAATTGGCTGGCGAAAAAGGTTATACACCTTCGGAGCACACAGGTATTCGTCCATCATTCGATATTTGTGGTATTTGGGGTGGTTATATTGGCGAAGGTGCCAAAACTGTATTGCCTTCAAAAGCAAACGCTAAAATTTCAACACGTTTGGTTCCTAACCAGGATTGGGAAAAGATCTCTGTTCTATTCAAAGAGCATTTTGAAGCAATCGCTCCTGATTCAGTAAAAGTAGTCGTTACACCTCTTCACGGTGGTCAAGGCTATGTTTGTCCAATTGATATTCCTGCTTACAAAGCTGCAGACAAAGCTTACACTGAGGTTTATGGTAAGCGTCCTGTGCCTGTTCGTTCGGGTGGATCTATTCCAATTATCTCGACTTTCGAAGAGATTCTAGGAACAAAATCAGTATTGATGGGATTCGGTTTAGAGAGTGACGCAATTCACTCACCAAACGAAAACTTCCCATTAGAGCAATTCTTTAATGGTATCAACACAATTCCACTATTCTATAAGCACTATGCTGAAATGATGAAGAAGTAAGCTTCGGAATTAGATTATATAAGAAGAGCACTCTCGATTAAGTTCGGGGGTGTTTTTTTTTTTAATGTGCAAAATAGAATAGTTCATTAAAGTCTTTCATCCTGTCTTGATGAGTGTGTGATTTTGGGGTACGAATAAACTAATATTGATGATTAATTAGTGAAATTGAAAAAAAGCAATATTTTTTTTTGCTTTTATTATGGATGCAAATCCTCTTTTTTATTGATAAAAGTATTCATTAAATACGACTAGCTAAGTTTGGTAAAACAATTTGATAATCTTGATGTTGAAAGTTCTTTCCTATGATGAAATCTATTGAGACATCTCTGTTTAATTTGTGTATTATTTGTGTGTATTATGTCTGACTGATAGGTGTTTGTGTGATTGGCAGTGTTTTTAATAACCTTATTAATTTCTATACTTGTGGTATATATTCATTTTAAAATCAAAAGTATGAGTAAATTTTTCAAAATATTTGGCTTCTGTTTACTGACAGCATCTATATTTTCAGCATGTGATAGTGATGATAATAAAATGGCTAAAATAAAGGTGCTTATGGTTGATGCACCGGCAGATTATGAATCTGTGTTGATAGATGTGGTAGATGTACAAGTAAACACAGACGTTTGGCAATCTCTAGATGGTGTTGAGAAAAAAGTATACGATCTATTGAAATTAACCAATGGCGAGGAAGCTCTGCTTGGTGAAATTGAATTGCCTGAAGGACAACTGCAAGAAGTAAGATTGATATTGGGAGATAATAACAAACTTGGTCAGAATGGTGAAGTGGTAGACTTAGATACTCCTTCTGCATCTCAGAGTGGTCTTAAAATTAAGATTCATACACAAATTGAAGCGGGTGTGACATACAAGTTAGTTCTGGATTTTGATGCAGCTAAATCTATTGTTAAAGCTGGTAATTCCGGGAAATACAACCTGAAACCAGTGATCAGAGCAAAAATGGAAGCCCAAACGGGAGCCATCAAAGGTGTTGTTGATCCTGCAGATATTGAATGTGTAGTGTATGCCATTGTTGGGACTGACAGTATTTCAACTTACCCAAATGAAGAAGGAGAGTTTCTAATTCGAGCAATGGAAGAAGGCACTTATAATGTTGTTGCCATTCCAAGTTTAGAGAGTGGTTTCACAAAAGTAAGTTTGGAAGAAATCATGGTAAATACAGGTGAACAAACTGTTCTTGACACCATCAGATTTCAAAACGATCCTTTATAGCAAAGTCTATCTTTTTTTAATGAGATGATAAGTTTTTTGAACGGTAATATAGAAGCACTTTCGATTAGGTTCGGGGGTGCTTTTTCCATAAAAATCAGGTCAAATTGATGCGTTCCGTATTATTTTGACGAAGGCAACAAACTCAAACACAATTAAATCAAACACTTGTTCTTTCCTTCCAACAAAAAAGCTTATATTTGCAAATTCAAAATGTTTCGAGATTTTACCTATAAGTTTTTGGTTTGTTGTTGTTTATGAAAAACAAGAAGCCTGAGTTTTAAAGTCACGGAACCTTATAATTACGACATGACAGAAAAAACACCTCATAAATCAGGTTTTGTAAACATCATTGGAAATCCCAATGTAGGTAAATCAACCCTAATGAATAATTTGGTTGGAGAACGTATTTCGATTATTACTTCGAAATCGCAGACCACACGCCATAGAATTAAAGGGATTGTAAATGGAGACGATTTCCAAATTGTATATTCGGATACACCCGGTGTATTGAAGCCAAACTATAAGCTTCAAGAATCGATGATGAAATTTTCGACATCAGCTTTAGTTGATGCAGACATTATTCTTTACGTAACCGATGTGATTGAGACCATTGACAAGAACGCAGAGTTTTTGAAGAAGGTACAAAATGCTACTGTTCCAGTTTTATTAATATTGAACAAGATTGATTTAACCGATCAAGATAAATTGACTAAACTGTACGATATTTGGAAAGAGAAAATCCCTCAAGCAGAGATCTTCCCTATGTCGGCTAAGGAGAATTTCAATGTCGAGAACCTATTCAACCGTATTTTAGAATTACTTCCTGAAGGACCTGCATATTTTGCAAAAGATGAGGTGACTGACATGCCAGCTCGTTTCTTTGTGACTGAAATCATCAGAGAAAAAATCTTGATGAACTACGACAAGGAAGTGCCTTACAGTGTGGAAGTCGCGGTTGAGGAATACAAGGATGAACCCAAGATCATTAGGATCATGACAGTTATTTATGTTGAGAGAGCTTCGCAAAAAGGAATTATTATTGGGCACAAAGGTTTTGCTTTGAAAAAAGTAGGAACCGATGCTAGAAAAGATATGGAAGCATTTTTCGGTAAAAAAGTATTCTTGCAGCTCTATGTGAAGGTTGCAAAAGATTGGAGAAGTAAAGACTCTGAGCTTAAGGGTTTTGGTTACCAGAAATAATAGAGTTAATTATTAGTATCCTTTAGGGATGAGTGATTGAACAGTCTTTGAGAGACGATGTATTCGCTCAAATAAATTTGAATAAAGATTCTTGACTTTCTTTTGAAGGTAAGAATATAAAATAATTAAGAAATGGGCAATATAGTTGCAATTGTAGGTCGTCCTAATGTTGGGAAATCTACACTTTTTAATCGTTTAACAGGAACTCGTAAAGCGATTGTAAACGAAACAGCGGGTGTAACTCGTGATAGAAATTACGGTAAGGCAGATTGGAATGGA
>NZ_JBFFKR010000073.1:0-14045 GCF_041555295.1 Ancylomarina sp.
ATTTTGTGGGTCTATCGAATCAAATTCATCAACGACCTGGGCAAATGTCAGGCGGGGAATGTCAGCGTGCTGCAGTGGTAAGGGCGTTAATTCACCAACCTAAATTGATCTTCGCTGATGAACCAACGGGTTCATTGGATAAGGAAAGTGCCGATCAGTTGGCAAAACTATTTGTTCGAATCAACGAAGAGCAAGCTGTCACCATGATTGTTGTAACCCATTCTCAGGAATTGGCTCAATATATGAATCGAATTTGCCGAATTGAAAATGGTAAGATTCAAGAAACCCACAACTAGAAGATGAGCATCTATCAATACATATTAAAGAGTCTATGGTTTTTCAGAAAGCAGCATCTGGCTGTTTTATTGGGAACTATTATAAGTACAGCTGTTCTGACAGGAGCGCTAATTATTGGTGATTCTGTGAGATCGAGTTTGCATACTTTGTTGAATATGCGATTGGGTGAAATTGAATACGCCATGCCAACTGGTGATCGATTTGTGCGAGCTGAATTAGCTAAAGATATTTCTGCAGATTTAGGGATTAATGTTTCGCCAGTTTTGAGTGTAAAAGGCTTGGCTATTGAATCAGATTCTCAAACTCGTGCGAATGGCGTGCAAGTATACGGTATCGATAAAACTTTCTCTGATTTATCAGAAGAATCTTTACCTGAATCGAAAAAGGATGAGGTGGCAATAAGTGAAAATCTTGCTGATAAATTAGGTCTGACAGTTGGTGCAGAATTTTTACTTCGCGTAGAAAAGGCAAACTTGGTCCCAGTAAATGCACCCTTTGTTTCTGATGAAGATCAGTCTATAGCGCTTCGTTTGACAGTAAGTGCCGTATTGGGTGATGATCAACTTGGACGTTTTAGTCTGAGGAGTAATCAGGTTGCACCTTATAATATTTTTATCTCGCGGGAATTTCTTGCAGAAGAAATGGACTTGCAAGGAAAAGCTAATTTATTGCTAGTAAGTCGTAAAGGCGAAGATGGATTGACCGAGATAAAATTGAATGAAAGTCTGGCTAAAAAATGGCAGGTTGGCGATGCCGGTCTGCAATTTAAAGAACTGGAAGAACAATCGGTTTATGAGTTGAGTTCTGATCGAATCTTTATTGATGAGCCTATTGCCAGTGAGATTCAAAAGATGTGTTTGCCTAAGGATGCTTTACTGACCTATTTTATAAATGGCATCGAGTCTAAAACTGGTAAAACACCCTACTCATTTGTGACGGCGATAGAGAATGAAGATGTTTTCTCTGATATAAGAACAGATCGAATTCATATTAGCTCTTGGCTAGCAAAGGACTTGAAACTCAAAGTTGGTGATAGTTTGAAGTTACATTATTTTGTGATTGGGCCTCTACGTTCTCTGAAAGAAGATACAAGTAGTTTCTTAGTTTCAGGTATCTTTTATGAAAAGACAAAGAAGCTTGATAAAGCCATGATGCCTTCATTCCCCGGATTATCGAATGCTGGAAGTTGTAACGACTGGGATGCAGGGATTCCTATCGATTTCACCAAGATTCGAGATAAGGATGAGGCTTACTGGAAGAAATATAAAGGAACACCTAAGGCGATGATAGGTATGTCGAGTGCCTTAAATATGTGGAGTAATAAGTATGGACAATACACGGCTTTCCGCTTTTATAAAGAAGAGTTTTCTGTTCATGAGATTGAAGAGCAAATTTTGGAGCGCTTAAATCCTTCCATGCTTAACTTGAGCTTCATTTCAGTACGAGATCAGGGCGAGAATGCAGCTAACAATATGGTTGATTTTGGTGAACTCTTTCTGAGTCTGAGTTTCTTCATTATCGCTGCAGGTATTCTACTTACCTTATTGATTTATGCCTTAAATCTGGAAAATAGAAATCAGGAAACGGGGATTCTTAAAGGATTAGGCTTTAGCTATAGGAAAATATTAAGTCTCCGATTTTTAGAATCACTACCAACTGTCGTGTTTGGTGGGATCTTGGGTAGCCTTATTGGGATTGCCTATAATCAAGCCATCATTTGGGGCTTGAATTCAGTTTGGCAAGATGTCGTTCGGACTAATATGATCCAACTTGATGTACAAATGCAAACGCTGATTGTTGGAGCAGTAGTAGGCATGCTTATCGCTCTGCTCTCTATTTACTTTGTGAGTAGAAAGAACCTGAAGCGATCGGTAGTGGGTTTAATTCAAAATACGCAAGCCAATTCGAACTCAAAAAAGAAGAAAAGCCTTTCTCTTCTAATTGCAGCTTTCACTTTTATTATCTCAATTTCAATTGCAGCCTATGCCTTTGCAAGTTCTGAGATTTTGAATGCTGAATTACTGATGTCATCTGGCGGTTTGTTGATGATAGCTTGTTTTGCGGGTTTCTATTATTATCTGATTGTCAAGGACGAAACAAACAGTAGACATGTGCCATCCATAATGGAATTGGCAATTAAAAATGCTGCAAGAAATAAAGGGCGAAGTTTGACAACTATTGTTCTTCTGGCTCTTGGATGTTTTTCTGTCATGATTACAGGAGCCAATCGTAAAACATTTGTTGATGCTGAGAATTCTGTTCAATCGGGAACGGGGGCCTATAAATATTGGATAGAAACCACTTTGCCTGTCTTGAATGATATTAATACGGATGAGGGGAAAGAAAAATTGGGTTTGGCAGGAGATACAATTATTGATGCTGTTGATTTTGTGCAATTCCGAAGTCTGGCTGGTGACGATGCAAGCTGTTTAAATCTGAATCAGGTTCAACGTCCTCGCGTTTTGGGTTTCAATTCTGAGACCTTCGATAAACGTTCTGCTTTCTCATTTGCATCATTACATGAATCTGTTGATAAGAATCACCCTTGGTTAGCCCTAAATCAGGTTTTTGGTTCCAATGTGGTTCCTGCCTATGCTGACCAAACAGTGATTGTTTGGGGACTTAAAAAAACTGTTGGCGATACACTTTTGTATAAAAACGAATTTGGAAAAACCATTAAGTTACTTTTGATAGGAGGATTGAATAATTCCATCTTTCAAGGGAATATCCTGATTTCGGATCAAAACTTTCAAACGCATTATCCATCAGTAAGTGGCTCGAAACTGATTTTAGCTGATAGTAAAAATGAAGTTTTTATCAATACGATTGAAGACCAGTTACAAGATTATGGGCCACAGATTCAAAAAGCCAATGAACGATTAGCCGCTTTCTACTCTGTAGAGAATACCTACTTGAATATGTTTATGCTACTGGGAGCACTAGGTGTTATGATTGGCACTTTAGGTTTAGGCATCGTTTTGCTTAGAAACATGCTTGAGCGTAAAAAAGAATTGGCTCTTTTGAAAGCATTGGGCTTTGAACAAAAAAGCATTTTCAGATTGATCATGATTGAGAATCTGTTTTTATTGATAGTTGGCTTATTAAGTGGAGCTTTAGCTGCTTTGGTAGGAATGTTACCATCCTTATTTTCCGATGCTTTTTCAATACCTGTAGGCTTTGTTCTACAAGTAACACTTGCCATTCTAGTTTTTGCTTTGATATCGATTTATATCCCAGCAAAAATGGCAATGAAACAGAATTTAATTCAAAGTTTGAAAAATGAATAAGATTATAATACACCATATATATTTCAAAGAATAACTGACCCAAATCAATAACCTAACTGAAAGAACAATGAAAAATTTAAGCTTATTAGTCTGTTTGGTACTGTTTTTTTCATGTACTCCAAAAAAGAAAGAAGTCAGTCAATGGCGTGGTGAAAATCGAACGGGAATCTACGATGAAGCTAACCTTTTGACAGAATGGCCAGCAGATGGTCCAGCCTTATTGTGGGAGCACGAAGGTGTTGGTAATGGATACGGATCACCAGTGATCACTCACGATAAGCTTTTTATTAATGGCGAAATTGATAGTTTGGCCTATCTGATTGCTTTCGATTTAAAGGGGGAAATGCTTTGGAAGACCGAATTTGGTAAAGATTGGACAAAGAACTTTGTTGGCAGTCGTTCTGCTCCAACCGTAGTTGATGGTTTGGTATATGTTGCATCAAGTATGGGAGATATAGCTTGTATCGATACGGAGACAGGTGAGAAAAAGTGGGGCTTGAATATGATTGAGAAATTTAAGGGTAAGAATACTCGCTTTGGTTATTCTCAATCTCTTGAAATTGATGGTGACTTGGTGTATTGCGCTCCGGGAGGTGAAGATGTGAATATTGTTGCTTTAGATCGTTTTACAGGTGAAACCAAGTGGACTAATAAAGTTTTTGGTGAAGTTCCAGCTTACTGTTCTCCTTTATTATTGGAATTTCCAACACGTAATGTTTTGGTTACCTTCTCGGACAATGCCCTTTTCGGACTTGAATCTCAAACAGGGGAATTGCTATGGTCACACATGCAGGATACACTTTGCGATATACATGGAAATACGCCTATCTATGAAAATGGTTATTTGTATTATGTTGCCGGATGTGGCAATGGTACGGTGAAACTTCAAATCTCAAAGGATGGAAGTGAGATCACAGAAGTTTGGAGAAACAAGCAACTTGATAATATTATGGGTGGAGCGGTAAAAGTGAATGATAAGATCTTTGCTTCTGGTCATCGTAAAAAGAAATGGAAAGCAATTGATTCCAATTCAGGTGAGATGGTTGATAGCCTAAAATTTGGACGTGGAGCAACCATTGCTGCTAATGGACTTTTGTATTGCTACAATGAACAAGGTAAAGTCGCCTTAGTAAAAACAGAACCTAAGATGGAAATTATTAGTTCATTTAAAGTAGAAAATGGAACGAAAGAGCATTTTGCTCAACCCGTAATTAATAAGGGTGTTTTGTACATTCGTCATGGCAATGTTTTAATGGCATATAATATAAAGGCTCAAGGATAGATGTGAGTTCTAAGATGTGAGGTTTCAAATCTCACATCTCATTTCAAATTATTCAAATCTAAAGAATATGACTAAGAAAATATTTATTTGCGGTTGTGAGAAAGATGGAAAGATTGAGAAGAAATCTGTGGAAAGATTGATTCGAAGTCTTGAAGAGAAGAATATCGGCTACACCTATATTGAAGACCTTTGTGGAAGTGTATTTAAAAGCCCTGATGACTTGGAGAGTTTATTTACTGCTGAAGATGCCCTTGTTTTTGGTTGTCAATCTCGCGCTATGCAGAATCTGATAGACAACAGCGGGAAGAAAGTTCAAGAGAATAAAACAGAATACTATCATATAGATGATGAGGATGGCACTAAGCTTGTTGAATCGGTAAAAACAGATAATCCTAAAGCTCTGAAAATTAAATATGTCGATGAATGGAAACCTTGGTATCCGGTTATCGACTATGAGCGTTGTAATGGTTGCAGAAAATGTCTCAACTTTTGTTTATTCAGCGTTTATTCTGTCGAAGATGATGGAAGTGTTGTTGTTTCGGCTTCGGCCAATTGTAAGGATATGTGTCCTGCATGTGCTCGGGTTTGTCCTCAGAATGCTATTATTTTCCCAAAGCATCAGGAAAGTCCTATCGATGGTGGAGAAGGTGAAATGTTATCGGGAGATAATGTTCTTGAGCAAATCCAGAACGACGATGTGTATTCAGTTTTAAGCGCACGACGAAGCAATTTTAAAGTTTCTCTTTTGAAAAAGGAACAGTTGAAAATGGCAGAGGAAGAAAGGATAAACTGTAGCACGAAAGAAGAGCCACAAGATAAGGCCTGCGAATGCGATTGTAATTGTAAAACAGAAATCGAGCCAGATTGTGCTTGTAAGGATGAGGGATCGGATAAGAACTGTTGCTGCTAATAAGAGAACTTGAATATGATTTTAAAATTAGGAAATAGAATAATGCGACAAGTGGACTTCCGATTACTTTGGAAGATTGCCTATAACTTAGGTTGGAAAGGCATGCGCACTGTGGCTAAGCATAAGAAACGATTGAAGAAGGGTGAGTTATTTCCTGCTTTTTTAATGATTTCATTGACTGATAACTGCAATTTGAACTGTCAAGGCTGTTGGGTGAGTATCAACAATCAATCTAAGGGAATGGATGTTGAAACACTTAATAACGTGATTGAATCAGGAAAGAAAAAGGGTTCATACTTTTTTGGACTATTAGGAGGTGAACCTTTAATGTACCCTCATTTGTTTGAGGTGATGGAAAAACATTCTGATTGTTATTTTCAGCTCTTTACCAATGGAACCTTACTATCTGATGAATATGCTCAGCGTATGCGTCAGTTGGGAAATGTATCACCATTGATAAGTGTTGAGGGCCTAAAAGATGTGAGCGATGTTCGCCGTGGTGCCAATGATGTTTATGGTAGAACCATGAAAGGCATTGAAGCTTCTGTGAATAATAAACTATTTACGGGTGTAGCCACTTCTGTTTGTAAGTCAAATTTTAAGGAATTAGTCAGCGAAGATTTTATAAATGCATGCATAGCAAAAGGTGTTCATTATCTATGGTACTATATTTATAGACCTGTTGGAGCACGTCCAACAACTGAGTTGGCTTTGTCTGAAGAAGAAATTCTTGAACTCAGACAGTTTATGGTTGATATTCGAGTTAAAGCACCACTGATGATTATCGATACCTATTGGGATGGAGAAGGTAAAGCCATATGTCCTGGAGCTATTGGTTTGAGTCATCATATTAATCCTTTTGGTGATATCGAATTCTGTCCACCTATTCAATTTGCCAAAGAGAATATTGGTGATGGAAAAGATTTAGATCGTGTGATTGAGAATTCTGACTTCCTTAGGAATATGAGAACAAGAGTTACGGATAAAACTCAAGGCTGCATTTTATTGGATGATCCTGAATATCTAAATACAATATTGAAGGATTCTGGAGCCTATGATTCCTCGAACAGAAATGCAGGTTTTAACGAATTGAGTCAGATGAGACCTTGTGCCGGTCATCATATGCCAGGTAAGGAGATTCCTGAAAAGAGTTTTGTTTATCGCTTTGCGAAGAAATATTCCTTTTTTGGATTCGGAGCATACGGATAGATGCACATCAAGCGCGCTCACTGAGCGGAGCCGAAGTGAAGTTGAAATGTGAGGAAGTTTTAATAATCGTACCATTTAGCTATTTGGAAAATGATATTAAGAAAAAATAATCCTTCAGGAAGTTTAGGTAATAGTTTACCTCAATCGCCTGAAAAATTGAAACAAATAAGGGACTTGATTCGCGACTATGCGGCCGAGCGAGAACTGATTCCACCTTTGCAGGAGGAAGAGGTTATCTTTCACTCGGGCGAATTGATTAAGAAACATCCTGAGCTCTTCTTGTATCAGAAACTTTTGGCCGTCATGATCAACAATCATTCCTGGCGTGACATTGTTTCAGGTATTCCTTTCAATCGACGCATATTATTACTTCCAAAATGTATCTCTCACTCTACAGAATGTCCCGCTCAATTCGATGAGCTGGGTTTACTGTGTGAACAATGTGGTAAATGCGATATTGCTGATATCTTAACTCAGGCTGACGAATTGGGATATCATACGCTAGTGAGCGAAGGCACAACAACAGTTACAACTTTATTAACTTCTGGTAAGGTTGAGTGTGTGATTGGTGTTGGCTGTTTACATTCTTTCGAACGTTCTTTCCCTTTAGCTGTAAAAGAAGGCGTTCCATCAATTGCAATTCCTTTGTACAATAACAATTGTAAAGATTCTAAGGTAGATGAAATATGGTTGAATGAAGTTTTGCCTATCCGAAAGGAAAGCAATTGGCGAGGATGGATTAATATTGATGCTTTAAGGTCGGAGGTTGATTCATGGTTTGAGAAAGAGCAATTAGAGAATATACTGGAGGGTGATGATAAAAGCTCCCAGATTTCAAGAGATTGGTTGGCAGATGGAGGGAAGCGTTGGCGCCCATTAATTATGGTGGCTGTTTATAAAGCTCTAATGGGAACAGAAGCCAATTTGGATGAATGCATTCAAAAATTAGCCGTTTCAATTGAGAGTTTTCATAAGGCGTCATTGGTTCACGACGATATTGTTGATGATGACAATGAACGTTACGGAAAGCCTACACTTCATAAGCAATACGATACTTCAGTAGCCATAAATATTGGTGATCTAATTTTAGGATATGGTTACCAACTTATAGCGGAGTCGGGAGCAAAACATATGCGTAAACTTTTAAAAGTTGCTGCTCATGGGCATAGAGATTTATCCATAGGTCAAGGTGAAGAATTGCTTTGGCGACTAAATAAGAAACTCTTATCTGTTGATAAAATCATAAATATATTTAGCCTGAAAACCTCACCTGCCTTTGAAGTGGCTCTGAAGTTTGGTGCGATTATATCTGATGCTGATGACGAGGTGATGAATGTTCTGACAGATTATAGTTCTGCTATGGGAATTGCCTATCAGATTAAAGATGATTTAGACGATTTCAATCTTGAAAATATCGGCAATGCTTTTAATACGATTCAACCCTCATTGGTAACAGCTATCATTAATCGGAAATATCCAAATAAAATGGAAGCCTGGTTTAAGGCTTTTCAAAACGAAGATGACCTAAGCAAGAAAGAAATTTGGATGCAAACAGAAATCCGTGAAGGCATAAAAGAAGCTGAACAAATGTTAGAGGACTATAAATTGAAAGCTCTAAGTAGTCTTTCAAACCTAAAAAGTCCTGCACTTAAAATACTATTGACTCGCCTTTTAAATAAAATTCTGAATGGATGACAAACTGTAATCAGGAGATTTTAAAGGCTCTTTTCAAGACTAAAGAATTATTAAGCGATGAGGCTTTGTTGCAGATTCGAACTTTTGTGAGTGATTCAAAACATCAGCAAGGAGGATTTGAAGATAGAGCTGGAAAGCCTGATATTTATTATACCGTATTTGGATACACTTTAGCTTTCGTTTATGACATTGAGCTTGATATTGAAAAAGAATTCACTTTTCTAGAGAGTTGGAATAAAAAGCAAGAAGCCGACTTGGTTCATGCCGTTTGTTATATTCGATGTTATTTATTACTTCAAGTTATTCAGCAAAAGCAGAAATTTGGTTTTAAACCTGATGTTTCAGACTTTGATAGTTTTCTTGGTAAGATTATCATGAAGCGCTTGATAAGTAAAGTGAAGAAAAATTGCCAGAATCACTTCGATCTTATCGAAAGTTATAAGTCTAAAGATGGTGGCTTTAATCACAATAAAAAGCAAGCAGATCAAGCCACAATTTATGCGTCCTTTTTAGTTTGGACTCTCTTTCAAGATTTGGATGAGGATAAAAACCGTTTGAATGAGATAAGTCACCCAATTTCCAATTTGAAATGTTCCGATCATTCATTTGCCAATGATAGTTCTTCACAAACAGGAGTGACTTCTGCAACTGCTGCCGGCCTTATCATGACAGATGGTAAGCATAACGATTTGGAAGGAACAATTGCGTATTTAAGGCAGAATTACACGCCGAGAGGTGGCTTTAAAGCTGCTTCTGGTTTACCTATAGCCGATATTCTTTCTACAAGTACGGCATTATTAGCTCTTTATATCACTGGGGAGAATTTACAGGAACTATCAGATAAATCTATCGATTTTATTAATTTGCACTGGGATGAATCAGGTGGCTTTTTCGGCAGTATTGCCGATTTAACCTGTGATGTTGAATATACTTATTATGCCCTTTTAGGAATTGGAATCTTATTATAATTCTACCGAATTTATGGACGAAAAGAGGAAACAACTTTTTCAAAGCTTAGAGCAAAAAATTCTTTCATTAAGAAATGAAGATGGACTCTGGACTGGGCGTTTGTCGAGTAGCGCTTTATCAACGGCTTTAGCAGTTTTTGCTTTATGGCAATTCGATAAAGAAAAACATCGAAGCGAAATTGATCAAGGCCTTTTGTGGCTTATAGCTAATAGAAATACAGACAAAGGCTGGGGCGATACCATTAGAAGTCAGAGTAATTTAAGTACAACACTTTTAGTATGGGCTACTTTTTCTATAGTTGATGGAGAAGATGCCTATCAAGAATCCATTCATGAAGCCGAAATTTGGTTGAAAAGAAGAGTGGGAAGTCTGGATCCGGAAGCAATCAGCGAAGCCATATTAAACCACTACAAAAGCGATCAAACCTTTTCTGTTCCCATATTGGCTATGTGTGCCATTTCTGGACGATTGGGTGAGAAGGGATGGAAACTAGTCCCTCAGTTACCTTATCATCTTGCTATTTTTCCAAGTCGTCTGTTTCGATGGCTTAACCTCTCGGTGGTGAGTTATGCCATTCCAGCACTAATTGCTATTGGCTTAGTAAAAAGCCAGAATTCGAAGAAGGGTGTTTTTCGTCGGATTGTTAGAGCCGCTTGTAGAAAAAGAGTTTTAAATGTGCTTAAAGCTAAACAGCCCGATAATGGCGGTTTTTTAGAGGCAACTCCACTAACAGCTTTTGTTTTAATGAGTATGGTTAAGGCCAATTATAAAGACCTTGAAATTTGCGAAAAAGCCAGTCAATTTCTTGCTAAGTCTATTCGTGAAGATGGTTCTTGGCCTATCGATACTAATCTATCCACTTGGGTGAGTAGTTTGTCATTAAATGCCTTGAGTCCGGAATCTTTATCGAATCTTAATAAGCAAACCGAAATAAAATCCTACCTACTCGATCAACAATATAAAGAGATTCATCCGTTTACTCAGACTAAACCTGGTGGATGGGCCTGGACAAATCTACAAGGAGGCGTTCCTGATACAGATGATACATCAGGTGCATTAATTGCCTTACATCACCTTAACGGGGATGAGACAATACCTTTGGATAGTGCGAAGAATGGTATTCTATGGCTGATGAATATGCAGAATAGTGATGGTGGATTCCCGACCTTTTGTAAGGGGTGGGGCAAGTTGCCTTTCGATTGTTCTTGTCCTGATATTACAGCTCATGCCATAAAATCTTTCGTCGTTTGGAAAGAGAAGTTCGATAAGAAATTTCAGAATAAAATAGATAAAAGAATAAAGAAAGCGATTGCCTACTTAGGTAAAGCGCAATATCACGATGGTTCGTTTGCACCGCTTTGGTTTGGAAACGAGATGGCAGAACATCATCAAAATCCAGTATACGGAACGTCAATCGTTTTATATGGATTGGCCGAGCTTAAAAAGACCGGCTATTCAGGACTAGATGCTATGATGGCGAAAGCAATCCGATTTTTAGCCATGACTCAGCATCATCGTGGTGGTTGGGGAGGCGATAAAGATTTGCCACCAAGCATAGAGGAAACCTCATTGGCTCTTCGTGCAATGGCAGCTTGTGGTAAGGAGAGCTTGGCCAATCGTGCAGCCGATTGTTTAATGGAGATTATTCCAGAAAACCTGGATGATATTAAGGCGACACCAATCGGGCTTTATTTTGCCTCGCTGTGGTATTACGAAGATATGTATCCATTGGTATTTGCCTGTTCGGCACTTAAGGAATTAGAATAAAGAAAAAGATGTTTAAATCTTTTCCCTCTTTTTATACCAATGTCTTGATGTAAATAAAAAAAACGCCCTCTTGCTATTTAAGCAAGAGGGCATTTTTAAATAAATGTGTAGTTGTACTAATTAAGATATTTCAACTTCTTCGAGCTCTTGACTCTTGTTAGTTCGTTTTTTTATGGCGATTTCAATTTTCTGAATACTAAGGTTTATTTGTTTAATCATCGTGTCCAAGTCCCCACCCGGCGATATGTCAGACATCACCTCTAAATACTTAAACATCTTTATCAAATTGTCAGTCAACCGAATTCTAATCTCGTGAGTTTCGTTATCATTCAGTTCACTCACTTTTTTGTCTTTCCTCAAAGCGATAGCAGCAAACAAAACATCCAGTGAGGTTTGCATGTTTGCGATATAGACATCTAATTTAATAGCTGTAAGTGCCGCTTTAATTTCTGGCTTATTGGCACAATCGTTTAAGAAAAGCTTTGCTGTTGCATTTTGCACCTGATAACTCTCGTTGTGCAAATTACTACCATGCGTGTTAATCAACTCGTTCAAAATAGCCGCACTGGCTCGCTCTGCAGCTACTGGGCTTAACATGCAAGCCTTGACCACATATTTTAAGGCTCGCCACGAATCGTTAAAAGCGTCATCGGCAATCTTCACAGCCTGTGTTTCGTTTACTGTACCCAGCTTGTTCAGCTGATTCTTAAACTCAGTATTACTCTCCTGAACCCAAGTTTGGAGGTTAAGCACATTGGCTACTGTCCAATCGTACGAATTGGTGATAGTTAGCACATCATTGCTCAAGGATAGCAGTTCTGCATTACGCAATCTTTTAGAATAGAATTTCGTTATTATCATTACATAAGTATTTATTAAAAGCAAATCTAAGTTATAGTTTACATCTTGCAAATCAAAATATATGATAACTAAATATGAATGATCATCCTTGTTAGTAGACAATAATTGAGTATTTTCAGTCGTTGTATTGTTCTGTTTGTGCTGGATAACATATTCTGAGCGGATAATCAATATTAAAAAACGAATGTTCAGTAGTGAGTGGCTTCCACTATTTCCCACTTTTGGGAAAGACCAAACTGATTCTGATTCTAGCTTTCCCATTTGTGGGAAACGATCAACTGAAATGATTTGAGGCCTTCCCATTTTTTGGGGGTATTAAACCGAAGTGCTTTCTGTGCTTCCCATTTTTGGGAAGGCCCAACTGAAATGAAGCGAGGTCTTCCCAATTTTGGGATGTATTAAACTGAAGTGCTTTCTGTGCTTCCCAATTTTGGGAGATGCTCAAGTAAAACTGAGCAGGCCTTCCCAATTTTGGGATGTATTAAACCGAAGTGCTTTCTGTGCTTCCCAATTTTGGGAAACACTCAACTGAAACGTGCGAAGCCTTCCCAATTTTTGGACGTATTAAACCGAAGTGCTTTCTGTGCTTCCCATTTTTGGAAAATGCTCAGCTGAAACGTTGGAAAGCCTATATAATAAGGGGAAGACATAAAAAAGCCCAAACTCTTGTGGGAGTATGGGCGATATATTCTAGAGGGCAAAACTGGGCCTTAGTTTAGTGAGGAATTCGCAATCAGAATATTCATTTTGACTATTTGTTTGTAGCAGCTAATAATTCATCCTCAACTTCCATTTTAAGAATTCTTTGGTCTACTATAAATGTTGCAATGGGAAATAGAGATGCAGCCAGACAAATGAGTGTTTTCATGAGACTCCACTTCTTTTTCATTGCATAATAGACCACCCAAACGCAATATAAGATGAATAATATACCGTGAATGCTTCCTACGATCTTATTGGGTAGCCCCATCTCAAACCCATACTTAAGAATAATGGTTGGGATTAATAAGAGGTAAGAGATTCCTTCTATAATAGCAAGTATACGTAGCTGACCAAGAATTGTGCTTAATTTCATTCTATTTGGTTTTGGATTGACTCGTTTATTCTGTCAATTTTCAATTCATATTTTTTGAACAGCACAAAGATTGAAAATTTCTAGAATCTATAGCTTAGGCAATTCCCTCAATCTCATACGAAAAGTCTATATGAACATCTAAAATATTGAAGTGGGGCAGGGCATAAAAAAAGCCCAAACTCTTGTGGGAGTATGGGCGATATATTCTAGAGGGCAAAACTGGCCTTTAGTCAGTCTACTTTTTCAATAGTTTATCAGCAACTACCTGAGCGTCCTGGCAATATTTGTCATTACCCTTTAGTGTCCACTCGCCAGTTTTTTCGATGTAAAACTTAACTGTTTTCTCTACAACTTCTTCATAACCGCCATAGGCTGTTAGCATTTCTTGCACCTCTTCATTATAGTCAGCTCTGCTTATTTCATCGGACAACACCATGGTCCAGCGTTTATTAATACGCTTAGATTTCTCTTTGCAAACTGGGTCAGTCGATTTATAAGCCATTAAAAAAAGTGAAAGTGCTTTTGCTTCTGGTGATGGTTTTGATGATAATTTTGCCATGGTCTATATTGTCTATTTAAATTAGTAGCCTTAGAACAGCTTACTTTTACAGTGCAAATTTATGAAAATAAGTTTGTAAACAAGATCTAATAAGTAGCTAAGGCTATAAGTCGAGGGAAAATAGTATGCTTCTG
>NZ_JBFFKR010000074.1:0-13821 GCF_041555295.1 Ancylomarina sp.
GCGCTAGCTAGTCGGAAAAGACTCTGTCAGATTTTTTTTTGGCGGCTATTGAATCATCTGTGAGTGACTTTTTAAAACTCAAAAGCGTACATGAGATGTTCGAAATCGAACAGGGAAATAAATTCTAATAATTGTTTTGTCTTGATTTTGTGCATAATACAGCTGTTGGCACTAAAGATGAATGGTGGGGTGATGATATGTTGGTTTTAAAAGAAGTCTTTACCATCAAGCATTGGAATCTGTTTCAATCTTAGCTGTTAAGAAATGTTAATTCTAAACCTATCGTGTAACTAAAAAACCTATGGTGTAGTCCTATAGTTATAAATCAAAACCGACCTAAAAAAAAAATTATGAGAAGAATTCTATTTGTAGCCATTCTGATACTGTATCCCTTTATTAATTTTGCAGAAGAATCGCCCAAAAATGTCAATGCTAAGATGGGTAACGTTTCAGGCCTTATTATCGATAAAAATACCAATGAGGCATTGCCCTATGTTAATATTGTAATTAGAGATGCAAACAATCAAATATTAACCGGAGGGATTACAGATGATAATGGGGAATTTCAGATCAAAAAAATTGCAAAAGGAAAGCATGTTATAGAAATTCAATATATCGGATACAAGCCTTTTATTAAAGAACTTGATTTTACAGCTAAAAATTCGACTTATAAACTAGGAACCATTCGTCTTGAAGAAGATTCTGAAGTACTTAATGAAGTGGTTGTGAGAGCCGAATTATCTACAGTAACTCAGAAGATTGACAGAAAAGTTATTAATGTAGGTAAAGACCTAACTGCAGCAGGAGCAACAGCTTCGGAGGTATTAAACAATGTACAGTCGGTAAGTGTTGATAGTCAGACGGGAACAGTGAGCTTACGAGGTAACGAAAATGTAAGAATATTAGTCGATGGTAAACCAACTAACATTAGTGCCGCCCAATTGTTGCAACAAATCCCATCTACTTCAATTAAGAGTGTCGAGTTAATTACGAATCCTTCGGCAAAATATAATCCTGAAGGGATGAGTGGGATTATCAATATCGTACTAAACAAGAATGCTAATATAGGCTTTAACGGAAATGTAAACATGGGAGTGACACGAGGAGAAAATACTCGTATGAATGGCTCTTTAGATATGAATTACAAAACTGGTAAGGTGAACTTTTTCATAAATTTTGGTGCTAACGGTGGAAAAAGAGACAATTATGGTGATGTTTTAAGAAGTTCGAAAGATGAGAATGGAAATGTAATTCTTGATAATGATCTTTTACAGAAATTTAAATTTCTAAGCGATAACAATTCCCAGTTGCTAAAAGTAGGAGCTGATATTTATTTGAATAAAAAGAATACTCTTTCATTTTATACCACACAGAATTTTCGCGATGGTGTATTTGATGGAAATACAAAGATTTTTAGAGGAACAGATTTGGATTATAATAGTTTAATGAAATCTGAAACAAATAATTCTACCGGAACTTATAATTTTAACTATAAAACCGACTTTGAAAAAGAAGGACACAGCCTGGAGTTCGAAGCGACTTATAGCAAGAGTGATTCTCCTGAAGATGCAACCTATACTGAATTGCTTAATCCGATTGACTTGACTTCGAATTATATAGATGCTGTTGAAAATGATTACGCCAATACGCTTCTAAACCTGGATTACACAAATCCTTTGGCGGAAAATACAAAGTTGGAATTAGGTTTGGAGTTGAGATTAAATAATACTGAGAATTCAAGAGAAACAAATCAACATGATTTTACTAATAATGAAATAGGCAATTCTGCATTTACATACGACAGAAGTATCTATTCGGGATATGTGAATTTAAATCACAAGATAGATAAATTCACGATGCAAATTGGCGCCAGACTTGAGCAGTACGAGGTAGATGGAGAATTTATTAAAGGAGATGAAAGAGCTAAATATACCGATAGTCGTTTTACTGTGTATCCTTCTGTATTTTTAACTTTGAATCCGAGCGAAAAAAATCAATATCAGTTGAGTTACAGCAGGAGAGTAGACAGACCATCTATTGGGCAAGTAAATCCAATTAGAGAGTGGAGTACACCTTTGATTAGCTCGTTTGGAAATCCTGAATTAGATCCTCAATTCACCAACTCTTTCGAGTTCAATTATACCAAAGGAATGGAGAAAGGTTCTGCTACAATTGGAGCATTCTACCGTAGAGTAAATGGCAATATTTCGAGAGTATTGAACAAAGATCCTTTGGATATTGAAAAGGTGGAAATGTCGTACTACAATACCGATAGTAATGATCGTTACGGTGTTGAGCTGTCGGCAAATTACCGATTCTTTAAATGGTGGTCGATGAATGCCAGTTCCGATTTATATATCCAGAAAGAGACCGGAGTTTCAAATGATGAAAATCTCGAGATCACAAACAATTCCTTCAATGTTCGGGTATCGAATAGCTTTACGGCAACCAAAAAATTGAGATTCCAATTGTTTGCCATGTATCGTGGTGGAGGAAAAGATCTACAGTTTGAAGTAGATCCAATGTGGATGATCAATACGGGTGCTAGCTATTCAGTCCTAAAAGGAAAAGGAACCTTAACCTTTAGAGTGAATGATATTTTCGAAGGCATGAAGTTCAAATTCAATTCAAAAATACCTTACAATCAGAATGGAGAATTCCATTGGGAGAGTAGAACAGCATACCTTGGCTTTGCTTACCGATTTGGTAGCGGAAAAAATAAGGCTAAGAGAAGAAAACATAGAGATAGCCGCGAAACCCAAGGTGGTGGTGGCTTTATGTAATCATCTCGACAAGCTCGATAACCACATCTCGAGAGGCTCGGTGCCTCGGTAACTGGTGTCTTGGTAAAAGAAGCTTAAATGTAGTCTAACACGAAGGTTGCTGAGCTTGTCGAAGTACCGAAGTGTTCTTATCTAAGCTCGTAGAAAATTGGTTGCTGAGCTTGTCGAAGCACTGCGTTAATTATGAAACAAGCCTCATATCCATATAGCGATGTGAGGCTTGTTTTCTATATAATAGTCACGGCATCTCGACAAGCTCGATGATCTTAGTCGGACACTGAGCCAGTCGAATTTCGGTTGCTGAGCTTGCCGAAGCATGAAATTCTATTCAATAGGGGGCAGAACAATTCGAACAATTTCCGATTGTTTACCCACTTTCTTTCCATCGAAAATATAGTAGGCATAGTATTTTCAGATCCCGCTCATCCAGAACAAAATGGAAGACATGAAAGAATGCATCGCGATCTTAAAGCTGAATGTGCTATGCCTCCAGCACATAACCTTACAGGAGAACAAAGAAGTATGAATCATTTTTTAAATGAACATAACAATATAAGGCCACATGAAGCTCTAGAGATGAAAACGCCAGCAAAGGTACACATCAGGTCAAGAAGACCGTTCATAGATAAAATAGAGGAATATTATTATCCTGACGGTATTCAGCTTCAGTATGTGATTAAAAATGGGGCTATTAGATGGAAAGCTTATTATTGGATTTATATGACAAGAGCACTGGCTGGGAAATATGTCGGGATAGAAGAATTAGGTAATGGAGTTTGGAAAGTCTTTTATCGTAATGTATTTTTAGGCTACATAAACGATAAACTGTTAAAATATAGAGAAAAGAGTATTCGGTTAACAGACAACATAGTGTCAACTATGTGACTTGTACAACTGTAAACTATCTCCCTTTACATACAGGCTAATCAAGGATCAGATATAGAATTTAATTCATGGAAAAATGGATAAGATTAACAAGGTAGCTAGCTTAATGACAGGAAAAGGCAGAGAGAATATTCCTAATCTCGCTTTCAGGGGCATGGCCTTTTTTATGAAATTAATGGATTTCTTAACGAACTACTCTAGCAGAAACATAAGAGTCCTAAATATTAAATCTGGGCAAACAGTAATAGATTATGGTTGTGGCCCTGCAAGATATATCAAAGATGCCTCAAGGATGGTGGGAACTTCAGGAAAAGTTATTGCTGTCGATATTCATCCACTAGCAATAAAAAATGTAAATGATAAAATAAAAAAATATAAGTTATCTAATGTTGATGCAACACTTGCAACTGGCTACAAAACGGACATTGAAAGTGAAATAGCCGATGTTATATATGCCTTAGACATGTTTCATATGATAGAACAACCGAAAGAGCTATTGACAGAATTAGGTCGACTAGTTAAAATGGATGGTAGAGTAATTATAGAAGACGGGCATCAACCAAGATCTGAAACAAAAATTAAAATAGAAAATTCCAAAATCCTTAAAATAGTGAGAGAGACAAAATCGTTTGTGGAATGCATAAAAATAAAATGATAAAAGCCCAGTTGGTAACAAAAGCTAAATTTTATGGGCGGTGACGAGCAGTTCGAAAGTTTAGTACAATTAATAAACACCAGCAAGCCATTAAAATGACTCACTTACTCTATTTTCAAAGGAGTTCGAGATTTAAAAATGCGGCTTGCTTATTTGGCGGTTTACTCACTTCGTTTCGTGAGCTCCCCTTTGGTCGGTTGATAAGGCACAACTTTAATCGTCCACAAAACTTAGCAAAACAGTTGGCAACAAGCGGAAAAACGAATACTAAATAATAAATAGATGGAATTATCAATTTTTACAGAATCAACAGAGTTTTTAGCAATTATTAGTATATCCATTTTTATGGCTATTAGTCCAGGTCCAGATTTCTTTATGGTGTCAAGAAACAGTATTGTGTATAATAAAACAGCAGGAATATATGCTGCTATTGGAATAAGTCTTGCTATATGGCTTCATGTAGCTTATTCAATTGCAGGATTAGCTATTTTAATATCAAAATCTATTTTTCTTTTTTCAATCATTAAATATATTGGAGCTGCTTACCTAATATTTATTGGATTTAAAACAATTTTTTCTAAATCTAGTATTAAGAAAAATATTGTTCAAAACAAGAAAGTAAATCAAGTCAGTAAATTCGAATCTTTTAAAGTAGGATTTATAACCAATGCTTTAAATCCAAAAACTACAATTTTTTTCTTAAGTATATTTACACAGATTGTAAATGTAGACACGTCTTTAGTTCTTCAAATTATTTATGGAGCAATCATTTCTTTAGCACATTTTATTTGGTTTTATTCTGTTGCTTATTTCTTTTCTCATCCTCTAATTCTAAGTAAATTTCAACGCTATCAAAAAAGGATTGAAACTTTTGTTGGAGCTGCGTTAATAATTTTCGGAATAAAAGTAGCTTTTACAAAGGCAAATTGATTTAACCTAAAATTTTGGGTGAATTAAATATTGTGCAAAAGCCAGTTGCCAACACCGTGTATAACTAATTGCTTAGTTATAGACTGCTTATGAGAGTCCTAGCTGATTTTCTAGTCAGTTTTTATTTGCTAAATTAGACGCTTAACCACGCAACTAATCATACACAACAACGTTGTGCTTTATTTTACAAAAACGACACGAAACAATCTTAATATAATGATTGAAAAATATTTCAAATGAAACCTTATTTATTAATACTTTTCTTAATTGTATCTTACAATTGTCTTGCCCAACGATATTCTTGCAAAACAAATGAAATTAAATCGTCAGAGATAAATGAAAAAGTTCCAGCCATTAAACTACTCGATGATATAGATGAATTTATTAAAATCTTAGAAGAAGTACATGTGAATCCATACATGAAAATTTCAAAAGAGGAGTTCTATAATGCTGCTATAGAACTTAAAAACTCAATAAATGACTCTCTAACCAGACAACAATTTTATCAAGTATTTACACCTTTAGTTGATTTATTAAATGATTCACATAGTGGAGTGAAATTTCCCAGTGGAATATGGAGACACTATCAGTACGAAGCTAATGGTTTGTTTTTTCCAATGGAAATAGAAACCACATTGGATAAAAGAATTTTTATTAAACGTGATTTCTCAAAGAATAATATTCCTGAAAAAACAGAAATAAAAAGTATTAATTCTGTCAAATCAGAAGATATTATAAATATTTTTTTAAAATATGAACATAGTCCGATAGAAAAATCAAGTATTAAAAGACTCGAAAGGAAATTTGTTGATTTCATTTGGTGGATACTTGACTTTAAAGGACCTTATACAGTGGAAACAAATATTGGAACATACACTGTTGATGGACAGAAATGGGAAGCATATTTAAAGAATTGGGAATCGCTTAGCGAAAACAACAACTTGTCAAGTGAAAATATAGTTCTTAAAGAAGTTGATACTTCAACTTGCATTTTAAAAATTAATTCTTACTCTGGTTCAATATCAGAATTTAAAATCCAAATAAAAGAACAATTCAAGAAGATTCAAGAAAACGGATGTGAGAACTTGATTATTGACGTTAGAGATAATGGGGGCGGTAATGACGGAAATGGAAGGACCGTTATCGACTTTATAACAGATAAACCATACTCTGAAGCATTAGCATCCACATTTATGATGAAGAGAAGCAAGCGATATGAAAAATATCAGAAATGTAAAGCTCCATGGATAATTCGTTGGTTGGTAAATCTGAGAACTGTATCGTGGTTTAATAAAAAAACTAAAAAGTTATTTAAAGCATTGCTCGAAACTCCTCGCGGAGAAAATTTAATAGTTGATCTGCCTTTAACTGAACCAACAGAAAACCCATATAGATTTAAAGGTAATGTTTTCGTGTTGTCAAATTATAATTCATATTCTGCTACCACTGTATTTCTGGGAGCTGCTAAAGATTATAAACTTGGTACAATTATAGGAACAGAGACAGGTGACTGTCCAACTGGCTTCGGAAATAATTTGTACTTTGAACTGAAAAATTCTAGATTAAGATGCCATTCATCAACTACATTTATGATTAGACCTAATGGAAATACGGACATGTCTCATGGAGTAATACCAGATTATAATGTTGAACAATCAATTGAAGACACTGAAAATAATGAAGATACAATATTAAATTTCACGCTTGATTTGATAGAAAAAACAAAGCATAATATTTTGTATAAGTAATGGTAGGCAATGTGCGAAATATCAAGGTTTGTAACCCGCTCAAACTGCGTTGCGGTTTGACAGGAAAGTGCCACGCAATCTGCCACTACTCACACAATTTATCGTTGTGCTTAATTAAAGAAAACGAACTAAATGAAAAACCATTCAATATCATTTTTAATTATTTTTATTCTATTTGGCTACAGCTTATATGCTCAAAATAGCAACATTGATTATCCAGCAACTAGCAAACAAATTACAATAACAATAGGAAAAGATTCAATTGCGGCTTTCGGAATGTTTGCAGCTGGAAAAGAGAAAAAAGAAACAGTTCTTCTTCTTCACGGAATTCCAGGCAATGAAAAAAACCTTGATTTGGCGCAAGAATTAAGAAGAAATGGAAGGAATGTAATCTATTTCAATTATCGAGGATCTTGGGGAAGTCAAGGAGAATTTCTTTATTTAAATTGTATTGAAGATGTAAAAAAAGTAATTGACTTTTTCTCGTCAACTGAAAACTCTGAAAAATATAGAACTATGACTAATTCGTATATTCTCTTTGGTCATAGTTTGGGTGGAGGAATTGCATTACTTAGTGGTGCGCAAGATAATAGAGTTTAAAAAAACAGCAATTTACTCACCATTTAATGCAAATACAGCATCTAAAGAAACATTAGATGAGGCAAAAAACTATGTCAACAGTTTATTTATGCTCAATGTTGATTCTGAAAAATTTATTCAAGAATTAATTGATAAACAGAATCTATACAATCCGCTGAATTTTAAAAATGATTTAAGTAAAAAGAGTCTTTTAGTTTTTGATGAAAACGATCGAAATAAAGAGTGGATTGAAAAATTAGATAATGTTGAATATCTTTTAATGAAAACTGATCATTATTTCTCTGACAAAAGACTTGAACTAATCGAAAAAGTTTCTGAATGGATAAATAACTAAGCACAATAATGCATATGAAAAACACAGGTAAGCTGATGTAAATGTGACATCTACAGCACAGAAGTGCATTGATTTTAAACATCTGAAAAGTGCGTTTTGAAACCCGCTACTGCTCTTATACTAACCGTTGTTCGCATTAGGTTTTTCAGTTCATAGGCAGGAAAAAAAACTGGCGGTTTATCACTGGCTTTGGAATCCCTAATGTCATCCATGTTGGAATCGAAAAAAGATTAAATTCTCTTATTGAATCTGGATTCCAATTTGGTTTTATGCAATACGTTGATGGCAATTCCTGATACAAAGCACAGCTGGGTACTGTTCAGGTTAAAGCATTTGAGTTGAATAGACCTGAACTATTCACAAAACAAGGTGATTCTTTATGAGAAATTTCCCCTAGTACAGGGGATTGAATGCGTTGGCTTTATAAAAAAAGATCCTTCAAACACCTATAAATCAGGATGACAATTAACAGCAATTATGAACGTTCGGTATATTTTTTCGTAGCTAGCTCTTGCTGCTGCAATTATATTGATTAATTTGTACTTCTCAATCGGCTTGTAAAACAAATAGCATAGAGGATTTATAAATAATACAGACACCTCACATATGATAACATCAGAAAAAATATTTAAACGGATATCAAAGATATTGAACTCTCAGCTTTTTGGAGTATTAGCAACACAAGGAAGCAAATATCCCTATACGTCGCTAGTAGGAATTGCAAATACTAGCAATTATAGTGAACTAATATTTGCTACGCCACGAGGTAGCAGGAAATATCAAAACTTAACCAAATCAACCCACGTCTCGATTCTTGTTGATACTAGGCTTAACGAAATAAGCGACATTATGGAAGCTGAAGCACTTACCGCCCTAGGATCAGCGATTGAAGTACCTGAACAACAGTGGAAGGATTGTGCGAATGTTTTTCTATCAAAACACCCAAATCTTAAAGAGTTTATAGAAACCCCTCAATGCTCATTGGTAAAAATTACTGTGGACAAATACATATTGGTTGATCATTTTCAGAATGTAACAGAAATTGATGTAAAATGAATGCTATCTACTATTTTGACAGTAAAAATCTGGTGCCACCCGTTAATGAAGTGGGCAATAAAGCGTGGTCGTTATTTATGGCCAAGCAAAAAGGTTTCAAAACTCCTGAAGGCATCTGTCTGAGTAAAAATTTGTATCTCGAATTTATAAAAAGTACGGGTCTTGATAAATATATAATAACCGAATTGGCTCGAAAAAGTCTGGAGGAAATGCGCTGGGAAGAGATGTGGGATGCCGCATTACGAATTAGAAATCAATTTTTAAAAACTGAGCTACCCACACAAATGGCAGACAAAATCATCAAAGCCATTAATTCGCAAATCCCCAATAAGCCCCTGGTTATTCGATCTTCCTCTTTAGCCGAAGATGGTTCGGGAAGTTCTTTTGCAGGTATTCATGAATCATTTGTGAATGTAATAGGCAAAGAAGACATATTAAAAAGTATCCGGTTGGTTTGGGCTTCACTTTGGTCAGATGGGGCATTGCTGTATAGAAAAGAAATGGGTGTTTCATTTGATGATAGTGCAATGGCCGTGTTAATTCAGGAACTAATTGATGGAGAAGTTTCCGGCATCGGATTTTGCCAATCGCCAAATAATAATTACGAAGCAGTTATTGAAAGTATTTACGGTTTAAATAAAGGATTAGTAGATGGTGATATTGAACCCGATCGATTTGTTTTAAACCGGCAAACTGGCAAATTAAAGGACTCACACAAATCACAACATTCAAAAATTGTTAATACTAAAAAGCAAGGCGGAGTTTCTATAGTAAAACAAACTAATAAGCTATCTTTCTCTATTGACAAAGCTCAAGTCCAGTATATCTACAAAAAAATGATGAAGCTTGAATCCTTATTTGATGCTCCTCAAGATGTGGAATGGACATTGAAAAACAATATTTTTCACTTACTTCAAAGCCGTCCAATTACACTATTAAATAATGATGAAAAAAAATGGAACCTTAGCTTGAAGAGGAGTTTTGAAAATTTATCACAACTAGCCATCCGGATTGAACATGAAATATTGCCGGCCATGGAAAGTGAGGCAAATCAATTAAATACTGTCCGCATTTTTGAATTATCGAACGAAGAATTGATTGAGGAAATAAAAAAACGGCAAGAAACATTCACAAGATGGAATGCCATTTATTGGGATGAATGTATTCCCTTTGCTCATGGTATAAGATTATTCGGCGTGCTATATAACGATATGGTGAAACCAGATGACCCCTTTGAATTTATAAAGCTGCTTATGCCCACCAAGATGGAAAGCACAACGAGAAATAACAAAATCGCCGCAGCAGTTGATGCGTTGAAAAAGCAAGACCACACCCTTAATATTTCGAATATTGATAATAACCCCGAATTAAAACATCTGATTGATTTAATTGGTGAAAATATTCAACCCATTATGGGAGAAGAAAAATTAAATGATAAACAAATTAAAGATGTAATCGCAAAATATGTTGATGCTTCCTATAGCATGTCATCAATTAAGCAAAATCACCAAAATAAAGAACAAAATTTTATCACTGCTTTTAACAAAAATGACCAGTCTTTTGCTGAAAAAGTACTGAAATTAGCAAAGAAAAGTTATCAATTGCGTGACGATGACAATATTTACTTAGGAAAGGTATATGCAGCACTTGCTGATTCAATAAAAGAAACGAATGTTAGATTTAAGGATCGGTTTCATAATATTGACCTAGTTAAAAATGCCGAAGAAGCCATAAAAGCATTGAAGTTTCCTAATTACGAACCGGAAATTAAACCTGAAACTCATGCAAAAAATCAAGCTTGGAAAATAAACGTTCGCCAAATGCGTGGTCAGCCAGCCAGCAAAGGCATAGCCCGGGGCAATGCCCGAGTAATTCAAACCAACAAAGACTTGCTAAAAGTAAAAAAAGACGAAGTATTGGTTTGTGATAGCATCGATCCGAACATGACCTTTGTAATTCCATTAGTTTCTGCCATTGTGGAACGTAGAGGTGGCATGCTAGTGCACGGTGCAATTATTGCCAGAGAATATGGAATAGCTTGTGTAACTGGAATTCCGGACGCTACAGCCATAATACAAACTGGTGATGATGTTACTGTTGACGGTTTTTACGGATTAGTAACTAATCATAGCCGAACACTGGAGCCCTAACTAATTAATAGTCTATGTGTTAATCACATGTCCATTTATTTTCATCTGCTAAATTTTTTATTGCTCAAAGTTAACTACTAAAAAGACCAAACGTTCATTCTTTTTTAACTCTAAAATTTCATCATAAAATTTTGAAAATAGGCTGTTGTTATTTGTAAATACCGCTACAAAGTGCAGCTTGCCTCCTCAATTAAATGAATTCGAAAAACTACATCAAAAATATAAAGATTAAGGACTTGTTATACTTGGATTTCCTTGCAATCAATTTCAAAATCATGTAAGAACGAATCGGAGTTATTCAATAATAGAAGTTCAAGAAGAAGCATTACCAAAATTATCTTTTGGCGAGGGGTTACAAATATTTTATCGATTTCAATGAACAAAGTTTGCTAACAAAATAAAAAAAATGCGGTTTCATGTTTAGCCTGAAAGTTAATTCGTACTTGACACACCGCAAATTAATTTACTATGAATAATCTGATACATAAAAAGTCATTAACACCGTACATTTTTTATATCAATTGTTGTATGCTAGCTCGAAAACAAAACCGACCTCAGTTAAACCAAGCACATTTTATTTTGCTCGTTCCTCACAAAACAAAAAGAGTTTTATAGTAGCGTCATTAATTATATGCTGAGCCTTTAGAAGATTCAATCAGAAGGATTCTTATTTTAATAATTTAATTGTTATAATGTTCCTCACATACAATATTTTGTTTATTTTGATAACCGTATTAAGTAAAAGAAGATACTTCAGCATTCAAAGAAGAACGAACGGCGGGTACAAATGAACGATCAGTGGGTACACTCGATAAAGCGATGGGTACAATAGATCAAACGATGGGTACAAATGGACAAGCAGTGGGTATAACTGATCAAACGACGGGTATAATTGGACAAACAATTACTTTACAAGCATCTACTCTTAATATGAATTATATATTTCAATTTATTAACTATACATTCATAATAAATGGCGACTACAAAGCGTAGACCTGAAGATAAATAGACCTAGAGGAATGGATGAGTGACTTCTAGACTGTTGCAAAGATAGCAATAGAAGAAAGACCGCTGTAAAGCATTTTAAACGAACAACAAAATGGAGAATATCAAATTCGAACGACTCAGAATTTCATTGACATTTTTAGTATTACTTATAGGGTTCATGATTTATGTAATAAGACTCTTGATTGCTCCTGATGAAATGACAATTGGAGTATTTAATACAGTTACAATTTGGATAGCAGTTTCATTAATCCCTATTTTTATTCCGCTACTGTCTGAAAATAAAACTATGAAAGTCTTGACTTTTATTTTTGGCGGACTGATAATGCTGGTTGATGTTGTATTACCTATGACGATAATTATTGGAAAAGAAATGAATGAGCCAATAACATGGGGTATTCTAATGATTACCATATGTTGTGTTTCTGGTATGACTGGTATGTTTAAGACATTGAAATGGATAAAGAATTAACCAATAATAAAGGAAATATAATAAAACGCTTTACAACAAAACTAAATTTCATGGGCTTGATGAGAGGTTTATTTAAACTTCCATCCAAAAAAATGTAAGATGCTTGTAAATAATTAAATCATGAAGAAATTGAAGGTTTCGATATTTTGGTTCAGAAGGGATTTGAGAATTGAAGATAATCATGGCTTATTTGAAGCCCTTAATGGTCCTTATCCGGTTCTGCCAGTTTTTATTTTTGATACAAATATTTTAGATGAGCTTGAAGCAGATGATCCTCGTGTTACATTCATTTATGAGCGTCTGTTAATTTTGAATAAGATTCTCGAAAATCATTCGAGTAGTATTTATTGCGAAAAGGGGAAGCCGGAAGATGTCTGGAAAATAATTCTCAAAAAATTTGATGTTCAAAATGTCTATTTTAATGAAGATTACGAACCCTATGCCCAAAAACGTGATCGTGCTATTGAAGAAATTGTAATTGATTACGGCGCTAAGCTCAGCATATTCAAAGATCAGCTTATATTCGCAAAAGGAGAGATACTTAAAGCAGATCAGTCGCCCTATACGGTATACACGCCCTATAAGAACAAATGGCTAGAGAAATTCAAAAATACAGAAATCAAACATTTCGATTCAGAAACAAATGCTAATTTCTTAAAATGTGACTTTGTTTTACCTACTTTATCGGAAATAGGATTTATCCAATCGAAAATCAGAGTCGTTGATTATGATTTGGATTATTTGGACGAATACGAGGCACTTAGAAATTTCCCGGCACTGAATAAAACCAGTCATCTATCGCCGCATCTCCGCTTTGGAACGATTAGTATACGAGCGGTTGTGCGAAAAGCACAGATCTATCAGGCCTTTTTAAATGAGCTTATCTGGCGCGAGTTTTTTATGCAGATTTTATATCATTTTCCAAAGATTGTGTATTCCAATTTCAAAGCGAAATATGACCATATTCAATGGCGAAATAATGAAGATGAATTCGAACGATGGAAAAAGGGGAAAACCGGCTATCCCATGGTTGATGCAGGTATGAGGGAGTTAAACGCAACTGGCTACATGCACAATAGAGTCAGAATGGTTGCTGCGGGATTTTTGTGTAAACATTTACTTATAGATTGGCGGTGGGGAGAAGCTTATTTTGCTGAAAAGTTATTGGATTATGAGCTGGCATCGAATAATGGGAATTGGCAA
>NZ_JBFFKR010000075.1:0-13771 GCF_041555295.1 Ancylomarina sp.
AGACATGGATTGTATCCTGCTTGTTTATTCGTAGAGATTGGAGAAGAAAAGGGATTAAAAGGGCTTTATTAAGATATTTGATAGACTATTGTGCTGCTAAAGGAGCTAAAGTTCTTGAATCTCACCAATGCAACTCCGATTTTAGCAAGTATCCGGATGCTTTTGCTTGGACGGGTATTGAGAAAGCTTATGAATCGGTTGGTTTTGTTAAAGTTGCTGGTGCATCAGAAAAAAAACCAATTATGCGATATTACTTATAATTATTTTGAATGATATAATATCTCATTGCAATTTGCGATTAAGCATATAAATCTTATCTTTAATAGAAACAGTTGTCTCACTCCGTTAAAATTGAAATATTATGACTGAAGGAAAACAAAGTGTTTGCGTATATAAGGGGTCTTTGATTGAGGTTAATTATTACAAAGAGAGGTTGGAGGAATTGGATATTCTTTCCTTTGTAAAGGATGATTTCCAAACAGGGATTCATGCCGGTTTTATAGATGTATCGCCTGATGTTGCTGAACTAATCGTTGATGCAGATGATGCAGGAAAAGCACTTAAATGCATTGATGAATTGAAAGAATAGTTTAGATGTATCATTTAAACGATATAAAAAAGTCGAGAAACACAGCGTTTCCCGACTTTTTTAGTTTTTTCTGTTTACTGGATTAAAAGGCAGTAATAATACCCATGAAATCTTCAGCAACAAGCGAAGCGCCACCAATAAGTCCACCGTCAACATCTTCGTTACTGAATAGCTCCTTTGCATTTGATGGTTTACAGCTTCCACCGTAAAGAATAGAACAATCTTGAGCAACTGCTTCTCCATATTTCTCAACAAGAGTTTTACGGATGAATGCATGCATTTCCTGAGCTTGATCTGCAGATGCAGTTACACCTGTTCCAATAGCCCAAACTGGCTCGTAAGCCAAAATAACTTTTCCGAAATCTTCAGCAGAAAGGTGAAATAAACCTTCAGCAATTTGAGATTTAACAACATCAAAATGCTTTCCACTTTGGCGTTCTTCCAAAACCTCTCCAATACAAAAGATAGGAGTCAATTTATTTTCAAGACAAAGATCAGTTTTCTTAACTAAAGTCTCATTAGTTTCACCATAGTAACTTCTGCGCTCAGAGTGACCTAGAATGACGCACTGAGTACCTGTAGATTCAATCATTGAAGCTGAAATCTCACCTGTATAAGCACCGCTTTTCTCATCGGCACAGTTTTGAGCCGAAATACGAATTTTATTGCTGGTAATGGCTTTGTTAAGTTCTGTAAGGTGAACGAAAGGAGCACCAATAATAACCTGAACATCTTTGATATCGGTAGATTCCACCAAACCATTAATTTCTTTTGCTAACTCGATACCTTCTTGAAGGTTGTTGTTCATTTTCCAGTTTCCTGCAACAATTTTTTTTCTCATAACTGTCATCTGTTTTTTACCGCTCCAAATCGGAATTTAAGCATAAGGAAGCATCCGATTAAAAGCAATAAAGTTGTTGTAATACTTAAAATAACTAATCTATTAGTTAGTGTTTGATGTTGTGTTATCGAATAGGCTGCTAAATTAGCCTTTATTTCTGTCGTTTTTGGTATATCTCTCCAATGCCATTTGTTTAAAATCGTTCCATTTTGTAATAGTAAGAGTCCTGGATTGGAACGAATCATGGTTTTGAGCTGAATTTCGTCAGTGGCATAGAATTCATATGTTGAACGGTGCTTTTCTTTGAAAGCTTTTATTTCATCATCTCCAGAGGCTGTTAAGCAAATGAAATTGTAAGACTGATTGTTTGCCCAAGAAGCCAATTCATTAATTTGCTTTTGGCTTTTAAGATCTATCTCATTCAAATGACGACTCACCAATAAAAAGGTATATGAAGCATCATTTAAAACCTGATCTGTGATATCACCGACTACTTCGTTGGAGATAGAGAAATCGTGGATTGGAGCTTTATAGCCTTCTTTAATCTTGATCTGCTCTACATCAACATAGACCCATGTTGTATCTTGCCAAGGGTAGTTGCTTTCATCGAATTCCTTAACCACACCATCTTTCTCATATTTAAATATAGACTTATATTCGTCAGCAGGTGCACCATTCGGTATCATCATACCGTCTTGAATATTGGCCCCAATGTGATAAGGTCTAAAATCGATGAATGGTAAATGTCGGTATGAATAAAATGAACTCCCCAAGGCAATTGCTAGCGAAAAGACAAGCATTAAATTGTGTGTTATTTTAGAATTTGTGTCTTTCTCTAAATTACGAGTGAAGAATATGACAAGTGTAAAAGCTAAAATAATGATATTTTTACCGAAAGTTTCCCAATTGGTTAATATCAATGCATCACCAAAGCAACCACAATCAGTCACTGGATTGGTTAGAGCCAATATTAGCGTAAGCGGGGTAAAGAATAACATGAAAAGAAGTGCAAGCCACGAAGCACTTTTCTTATGGACATTAAATAAAATGAGCATCCCCACGCAGAATTCAAGAGCTGATAGGATGATAGCCATAGAAAATGCCAATCCTACCAATGAATCCATCCCAAAAGCCAAAAAATAATCCTTGAATTTAAAGGTTGATCCCATTGGATCAATTGCTTTAACAAATCCTGAAAAGATAAAGAGGAATCCGACTAAAAGGCGGCTTATGGTTCTAAGAAGCTTCATGCTAAAAGTTAATATTGGTGAAGGGGTAAAATTCTGTGTTTTAGTTTCTTATTCTCCGAATTCTAATTTAATCAATCCAAATACCGAATAGTTAATCATATCGAAGTAGTTGGCATCAATACCTTCTGAGATAAGAGTCTTCCCCTGATTATCTTCAATTTGTTTGGTACGATTAATCTTCATCAAAATCAAATCGGTATAAGAAGAAACTCTCATACTTCTCCAGGCTTCATCATAATCATGGTTTTTCTTCTCCATCAAGTCTTTTGCTTCCTGAAAGTATTTGCTATATAATTCCAGAGCTTTATCTTCAGCCAATGCCTCTTCAGAAGTTCCCAGCTCCAATTGAATGATTCCCATGATAGAATAGTTCACAATGCCAATAAACTCAGAACGAATATCATCCTCAATTTTGCTCGTTCCTTTTTCCTCAATACTACGAATACGCTGAGCTTTAATATAAATCTGATCTGTAAGAGAGGTAGGACGTAATATACGCCAGGCTGTACCATAATCTTTCATCTTCTTGGTATAGATATCCGTACAAATCTTAATAATGCTATCGTATTGTTCGTTAGTCGTCATGCTTGGTTTTTGAATTTTTTCTATTGTGGTCATTCCAATTTGGGCCTTAAAGTGTAATAAATTAGTCTATCGATTATTCAATGAATAATAAAAACAGCCTTATCTCAACCCAAGTCGAGTGCTTTGACAATTTTCTTCTACTTTTGTTCAGTTTTTAGAACGAAAATATTCATCACATGCAAAAATATAAAACAAATTCTTCAAAACAGAAGATCGAATCAATTATGTGTGGTAAGAAATTAATATCTTTTGATAAACCTTTGGTTATGGGTATTTTGAATTTGACACCTGATTCATTTTTTGATGGCGGACAATATATGCATACAGATTCAATTCTTAAACGAGCCAAACAAATTAGTGATGAAGGTGCAGATATGATTGATTTAGGTGCTTATTCAACTCGTCCGGGAGCCGAAGATATTGATGTGGAAGAGGAGTGGAAAAGAATGCAACCCGCTTTAGCATGTATCCGAAAGGAATTACCTGATGCGATACTATCCATCGATACTTTCCGTTCGGAACTGGTTCGAAGAGTTGTTCGTGAGTTTGGGGCTTGCATAGTGAATGATATCTCAGGAGGAACTATGGATGATCAAATGTTTGAAACCGTTGCTGAATTGAAAGTCCCCTATATCATGATGCATATAAAGGGAACACCACAAACCATGCAAACACAAGCAGTTTATGAGGATTTAATGGAAGAAATTTTACAATTCTTTAAAGAAAGAGTGAATCGTTTGAATGATCTTGGAGCTAAGGATATCATTATTGATCCGGGCTTTGGATTTGGTAAGACTCTGGAGCATAATTATGAAATAATGGCTCAATTGAAGGATTTTAAATCATTACAACTGCCCTTGTTGATTGGTATCTCACGCAAATCGATGATTTATAAATTGCTTGATGGTGAAGCAAAGGATAGCTTAAATGGTACAACTGCATTAAATATGGTTGCTTTGATGGGTGGTGCGCATATACTTCGGGTTCATGATGTGAAAGAGGCTGTAGAATGCGTGAAACTTTATAATAAAATACAGATTCAATAATTGAGCTTTTCTGGTAAGTGATTATCTATTATAAATCTTTACTTTTGTTAAGAAGGCATTATTGCTAGTGCACATTTATTACTCTCGAGCCAAAACTTGGCCTAATACTTTATATATGACTCTGGTTTTTATAACACTAAGTTTCTTTGATGTTCTGGATATACTCTTGGTTGCATTTTTACTTTATCAGATATACTTGCTGATAAGGGGAACTGTTGCTATCAATATTTTCGTCGGACTCTTCCTATTCTACTTGATGTGGTTGTTTGTGAAGGCACTAAATATGGAACTATTAAGTAGTATTCTTGGTCAGTTTATTGGTGTTGGGGTTATTGCTTTGATTATTGTGTTTCAGCAAGAGGTTCGTAAGTTCTTACTTCATGTAGGCTCGCGATATAATTTTAGCCAAAAATATTCCTTTGAAAAATGGCTTTCTGCAGATGAAAAGTCTATCAAAGATAAGGAAATTAGAGCCATTATAGAATCTTGTGATAGTATGTCCAAATCAAAAACGGGAGCCCTTATTGTTATTACAAAACGCACTGATTTATTGAGTTTCGCAGAAACAGGACAAATCATCAAAGCACGCATCTCTTCAAGCTTATTAGAATCTATTTTTTTTAAGAACTCGCCTTTGCATGATGGAGCCTTAATTTTAGACAATAATCGTATTCTTGCTGCAAGGTGCATTCTTCCGGTTTCTGATAACCCTAACATTCCAGGTAGTCTGGGATTACGACATAGAGCAGCCATTGGCATTAGTCAGGTGACCGATGCTCATGTGATTATTGTTTCCGAAGAAACAGGGAATATCTCCTATATTATGGGTGGTAAAATCAAGGTGAAAATCAGTACCAATGAATTACGTCGTTTCTTGAATGCTGATTATTCGAGCTTTATTTCTTAATGAAAAACGATAAGTTGCGCCCGAACTAAGCTTTGACGAACCTTACTTAATTCAGTCCTAGTAATTTAATTATTGACCAGTTGGCTTGAATTGTTGATAAATATATTGCAGACATAGCAATTCTTATGTCAATCTTTTCTAATTTTATATCATCGTCTTACCTAACTATTGTCAATGATCTTTAGATTACTCATATTGTTCCAGTTTATCAGTGTTCTTGGTGGAGAATCAGCTCCCAAGCAAGACAAGATAATTGCTTGGATAGAGATCGAAGGTGAGCTGAGTTCACTTTCAGTACGAGCTAAGATTGAGAATGCGAGCCAAGAAAATGTAATTCTAAATTACGAATTAGAAATGCATAGCCATAGTCGTATTAAGAATAGAAAGACTTTACAGAAAGGTAAATTATTAGCTTTAAAAGGAGCAATTATTGCACTTTCAGAATCTAGAATGAATGCTAGAAGTACAGAAAATCTCTGTGTGAAAATCAAAGTTCTAAAAGATAATAAAGTCGTAGCTTTAGATTCCGTTGTTTTTCACGCTGCGAAATAAATCCTCAAATATTTATAGCTAGGAAAGCTAAATTAACTCCCCTAGTAATAAACCATCCTTTTCAGAGACAATTTCCTTTATAATAACATCATAGAATGTATTCTTCTTTAAGTTTTCAGCTTCGAATTGAACGGGGATATAATGTTCGCCGTATCCTTTCGCTGTATTCCCATGGATCGTTTCAACTAGAACACGTTGCATTTGACCAATAAATTGGCTTCTGTATTTAAGTTTGCTCTCTTCTGAAATACCTCTCAAAACTTCACTACGCTTTGTTTTTAGCTTTTCAGGAATCTGATTCTCCATTCTTTCAGCACGTGTTCCTTTACGAATAGAGTATTTAAAAGCGTGTACATGGCCAAATTCCAGACTCTTAATCATATCACAACTATCTGTAAAATCAGTTTCGCTTTCGTCCGGGAATCCGATAATGATATCCGTTGTGAAATTAAAGTCTGGTCGGATGGTTCTTACTTTTTCAACCGTATTCTTAAAGGTTTTGATGGTATACATACGACGCATTCTCAAAAGAACTTCATCAGAACCTGATTGTAAGCACAGGTGAAGGTGAGGTGTCATTTTAGGATGTGATAACAAGCCCAGGAATTTATCACCAAAGCCATCTGGTTCCAGAGATGATATTCTTAATCTGAAATCACCATCCAGATTAAGAATGGCTTCGATTAGGTCATCGAATTTATAATTCTCAAATTCATAACGACCGATATTTACACCAGTGATTATAACTTCTTTAGCACCTTGATCAACTACGGCCTTTATATTGTCAAGAATGGCTTGGAAAGGGCGACTCTTAGCACGACCGCGCACCGATGGAATGATACAGAAAGTACAGAAGTTATCGCAACCATCCTGAATTTTAATCATACTACGTGTATGAAACCCTTTTTCAGTGGCACCATAAGCAAAAAGATCCTTGTCTAATTGGGATGGATGTTTTAATTCACCCTTAAAATGAGCTTCGACTAATGAAAACAAAGCGGACTTGTTGTCATTTTCAAGAACATAGTTAATCTCATCTCTATTCTCTAATTCCTCTTTAGCATTATTGGCCATACAGCCAGTCACGACCAACACAGAATCTTTATTTCGACGATTAGCCTGACTTATGAAGTTACGTGACTTGTGATCGCTTTGATGCGTCACTGTACATGAATTGATGACATAGATATCAGCTTCAGTATCAAAATCGACCAATTTGTAATCGTTATTTTGAAAGGTAGAGGCTAAAGCATCTGTTTCATACTGATTCAGACGGCAACCTAATGTTTTAAAGGCAATTGTTTTCATTGTAAATTATATAGTAAGCTCTATTATTTCTAATAGTGCAAAGATATGCATTGTATTAATCTAAAAGATCTCCTTCAACAGAGAAAGCAATAGCCGATTTAATTTTGACATCTACAATTTGTCCGATTAAATCTGTGTTTTCAGACATAAATCGAACATTAATTTTTCCTTCTGTCAAACCAGCAAGATAACCATCGTGTTTTGCAGCTGCTCTAACCAATACTCTGAATGTTTTATCAATCATACTATCATTATAGCTTCTCGAAGTGAGTTTTAAGTCCTGAGTTAGAATTTGATGGCGATCTTTCTTTATTTCCAAAGGTACTGAATCGAACCAGCGATGACTCAAAGCTCCAGGTCGTGGTGAATATTTCGCTATATAGGCCATATTAAAGTCGAATTCCTTCATAGCTGCACGAGTCGCTTCGAATTGTTCATCGCTTTCACCCGTAAAACCAACAATAATATCAGTAAACAAGGTTGCTTCTGGAATTAATCGTCTAATCGTTGAAACAGATTGACGGTATTTTTCTAAACCATGCTTACGATTCATGGCAATCAAAAGCTTATCGTCACCCGACTGAAGAGGCAAGTGAATTTGCTTGGCCAGGCATTTGTATTGCGCGATGACTTCAATCACTTCATCCGACATATCTCGAGGGTGAGGAGAGGTGAAGTAAACCCAAAACTCAGTATTAATCTCGTTCCCAAGCTGGCCAACCTGACGAAGTAATTCTGGGAACATGATCTCTGTCTCTGGCTTATCCAGACCATAAGAGTTTACATTTTGCCCCAGTAAGGTGATAGATTTATATCCTCTTTCAGCTAAAGAACGAACTTCTGAAATAATTTCACTTGATGGACGAGAAACCTCGCGACCTCTGGTATAGGGAACGGCACAAAACGAACAAAACTTATCGCAGCCATTTTGAATAGGTACAAAAGCTTCGAAATCAGAAGTGTAATCGGGTTTCACATTCCAGAACTCAGAAATATTATCGTTCTGAGCATCAAATCCATTTTGAATACCGTTGGGTGTTGTAATACCATATTGATGAATCATCTCAGGTAAATTCGGTAAATCTTTCATTTGAAAGATAATGTCGAAAAGCTTTAAGAATTTCTCATGATCTGAAGGCAGTACACAGCCCGAAACGAAGGTGATTAGGTTGGAATGATTCTTCCACTTATTCCATTTATGAATTTTAGAATAAATCTTATCAATTGCATTCTGACGAACTGAACAGGCAAGGATACCAATTAAGTTGGCCTCTTTTTCGTCTTCAGTCCAGGTATAACCCATTTGTTCAATCACGGTTCTAACACGTTCTCCGTCAGAGGCGTTCATTTGACAACCAAGTGATATTAGATGATATTTCATAAGATGATGCGATGATATGTTGATTAGTTAATATGATGATACCCAAAGGCATCATCACGTCGATTTACTAATCCTTATTCCGAAAGTAAAAGTTAAAACAAAGTTTGACTTCAATTTTTCACACGTGCTTATTAAAAATAAACTTCGGTATGAATAGGACCCAGCTTGATACCTTGCTTTTCAAGAATATCATAAGCCTCGTAAATCATGTGACAATTGCCGCAAAGATAACAGATTGTATCAGGTGATACCGGATTTTTCAGAAGATATTCTGTTACTCGACCGTTAAAATCACCAGTATTTTCACCTGAAGTACATAAAATGTATCGACTTGGATCGTATGATTCACTCTCGTAGGCTTCTTCTTTATGACGAATACCATGCAAAAGGGTGTAGTCCATCTCAGGATGTGTGTGTATAAAACTATGGATAGGAGAAATACCCGTACCTGTACTGATAAACATGAATTTCTTATTTTTTATCTCATCCACTTTTAGAGAAAAATGACCAAAAGCGCCATCAATATCCAGGTCCTCACCAGGTTTGCACTTTTTCAATTTTTTTGAAAGCAAACCATCTTCAACTTCCTTAATTAGAACTTCAATATAATCGTCTTGTTCTGCACTGTATATTGAATATTCTCTACGGTCGATACTGCCACTAAACCCCAGTGTGATATATTGCCCTGTTTTAAAGGTGAAATCCTTCTTTTCCATACGAATGATATAGGTCGATGGAGTCAGGTTTCTGATGCTAATTACTTTATGCGAATTCATTTGTTTTGTTTCTTGCTTTTCTTAAAAATATGGGCTGTATGATTAGGATTCTTATTATCTGGAATCGATAAAAATAAGCTTTCGCAAAATAAGATGTTTTTATCCGAAATTGCAAGGCTTAAACTAAGTTTCTGACCACTTAAGTTTCCCGAGTGCTTGATATATCCTTAATGTTGAGAAATTACAGGCGTAAAAAGCAATGTTTCTATACTGGAGATCTTAAATAAAAGCCCATTCGATAACAAAATCGATGGCATTCTGATTTTCAATATAACAGAATAGCCAATTAGAGGACTGGTTTCTGGTGAACTGCTATAATATCTATTTCACAGTAAGTAATCATGAAGCTATATTTTTTCAGTAACAAGACAATATTTGTTTTTGTCTTCAATTTTTTCTTTTACCTTGTTAGGTGTGAAATTATCTTTAAAATATTCAGTATATTCACTGCAAATGCCTTTGGTGGCATAGGTGTGAAGCTATGCTTGAGTTTTTAAATAGACAATATTAAGAGTGTCTTATTGATAAAGAAAATCAGTCTTTTTTAATTCTTGCTCTATAAAGTTGCACTAATATAATTGAGAGAGAAACAAACAAAAGAAAAAAGTGATATATTCGCTCACTTTTTTAAAAAAAACAAACTTATTTTATGGTGTAAATGAAAAACACATATTTTAATTTGATTGAGCAAACCTATTATTTTCCTCAGGAAGGTTTTGATTTGCGTGGGGGCTACCTTTCTTTTCACGGGGTATCTATCAAATATTTAATTGAAAAATACGGGACACCTTTCCGTTTAATTTATCTACCACGGATTGGTGAACAGATAAAAAAAGCACGTAATCTCTTTAATCGTGCTATTAAAGCCTCTCATTATAGAGGTAAATATCATTATTGCTATTGCACCAAGTGTTGTCACTTTCACCACGTGATAGGTGAAGCGTTGAAACATAACGTTAACCTGGAAACGTCATCGTCATTCGATATAGATTTGATTCTAAAGCTTTACGCTAAAGGAGAATTGGACCAGAGTACTATGATCGTGCATAATGGCTATAAAACCACTGACTACCTTTCTCGAATCATGAAACTTATCGATGCTGGATTTGATAATTGTATTATCATTTTAGATAGTACAAAAGAGATGGATCGATTGAATAAATTAGTTGGTAATAGGAAAATTAAGATTGGTCTTCGTATGGCTATAAACGAGGAGCCACAATCGGCATATTACACCTCTCGTTTAGGTATTCGTCCCGAAGAGATGATTGAGTTTTATAAGGATCATATCAAGGAAAACAAAAATGTTGAGTTGAAAATGTTCCACTTTTTTGTTGATTCAGGAATTAAGGATAGCCTTTATTATTGGGGAGAATTTCAGAAAGCACTTAAATTATTTATCGATCTTAAGAAAGAATCTCCATCGCTTGATTCCTTGAATTTAGGAGGAGGGTTTCCTATTAGAAATCATCTTGGATTCGAGTATGATTACGAATACATGATTCGTGAGATTATAAATAACATTAAGGAAGCCTGCGATAACGATGGGGTTCACGAACCTGATATTTATACCGAATTTGGAAAATATACGGTAGGTGAGAGTGGGGCTATTATTTTCGAAGTGGTTGAGCAAAAGCAGCAAAATGACCACGAACTTTGGTATATCATCAACAATTCATTAATGAACACCATTCCTGATGCTTGGTCTATTCACGAGAAATTTATTCTATTGCCCATAAATAAATGGGACAATGAGTACACTAAGATTAATATAGGTGGTATTTCCTGCGATCATTCTGATTATTACAATTCGGAAGACTTTAATCAGCAAATTATGCTGCCTAAATTCACAGATAAGGATAAGGACCCTCTCTATATTGGATTTTTCCATACAGGAGCTTATCAGGATGCGATTTCTGGCTATGGTGGTATTAAACACTGTTTAATACCATCGCCTAAGCATGTTATTGTTGATAGGGATGAGTCGGGAAACTTTGTTGATTATGTGTATCGTAATGAGCAGGGTGTTGATGAGATGTTGAATATTCTAGGATATAATGAATAACAAGATTTGAAGATGAATAATTTTGCTGGAATAGAAGATGAATTTGCCGCATATGGATCTGCATCTGTTTTGTTACAGTCTATTCCATATGATGGAACCAGTACTTGGGGTAAAGGTGCTGATAATGGATTTTCTGCTTTTCTTGATGCAGCTGAAAATATGGAGCTTTACGATATCGAGACCGATTCGGAAGTTTATAAAAAAGGTGTGCATATTCTAACTGAACTAAGCGTTAATCATAGTCCTGAAGCTGTCTTTGAGGAAACCTACCGTGTGGCTAAGAAGATGATTGAGACAGGGAAATTCCCAACCTTCTTTGGTGGGGAGCATTCCATTAGTATAGGTGTGATTAAAGCTTTTTACGAGCAATATCCCGATATAACGGTCTTGCATTTGGATGCACATGCCGATTTACGTGCTGATTATATGGGAACACCTTACAACCATGCCTGTGCTTTGCACGATGCTTCTAAAAATACTAATCTGATACAGGTGGGGATTCGAAGCATGGATAGCTGTGAATTGCCTTATTTGAACAAAGAGAAATGTTTCTTTGCCGAAGATATCTATGGAAAAGATGAGTGGATGCAAAAGTCTATTGATATGATGGGAGATAAGGTGTATATTACTTTCGATTTAGATGCACTAGACCCATCGATAATGCCAGCAACGGGAACTCCTGAACCAGGCGGTTTAGACTGGAATACCAGCATTCGCTACCTAAGAAAGGTATTTGAACAGAAAAATGTTTTGGGTTTCGACTTGGTGGAATTAGCACCGATTAAAGGCAATAAGGCTCCAGAATTTTTGGTGGCCAAGTTGTATTATAAAATGTTATCATATAAATTTATGTTAGCCTCAAAGTAAGACTAAAGGCAAATATCAATCAAGTTATAATTTTCGAGAGAATTTGAATTCGATTATTCTTTAAAAAAAATGAACACAAAAGGACCAATATCGCAGTTTGTAAAGGAGCATTACAAACATTTCAATGCAGCAACACTTGTTGATGCAGCAGCTGCCTACGAGCAACAGCTTGAGGAGGGTAACAAAATGATGATCACACTTGCTGGTGCTATGAGTACAGCAGAGTTGGGAAAATCATTGGCTGAAATGATTCGTCAGGATAAAGTACAGATCATCACCTGTACGGGTGCCAATCTTGAGGAAGATATTATGAATTTAGTAGCACACTCGCACTACCGCCGTGTGCCTGACTATCGCGATTTTACGCCGCAGCAGGAGTGGGATTTGTTGGAACAAGGCTTAAACCGTGTGACGGATACTTGTATTCCTGAAGAGGAAGCTTTCCGTCGTTTACAGAAACATATCTATAAGATATGGAAAACTGCTGAAGAGACAGGAGAACGCTACTTGCCCCACGAGTATATGTATAAAATGTTACTTTCTGGCGTATTAGAGCAGTATTACGAGATTGATCCTAAGGATTCATGGATGTTGGCCGCTGCAGAAAAGAATTTGCCTATTGTTGTACCTGGTTGGGAAGATTCAACCATGGGAAATATTTTTGCTTCTTATTGCCTAAAAGGTGAATTAAAGCCTTCCACTATGAAGTCGGGAATTGAATATATGACTTGGTTGGCCGATTGGTATACCGAGAATACAAAAGAAAATGGCATTGGTTTCTTCCAAATTGGTGGGGGTATCGCCGGTGATTTCCCAATTTGCGTAGTGCCTATGCTTTATCAGGATATGGAAAGAACTGATACACCTTTCTGGAGTTATTTCTGTCAGATATCGGATTCAACCACCAGTTATGGTTCTTATTCTGGAGCTGTACCTAATGAAAAAATCACTTGGGGAAAGCTCGATATTAATACCCCAAAATTTATTGTAGAATCTGATGCAACTATTGTAGCACCATTAATTTTTGCTTATATTTTGGGCTGGTAATTCACACTTTAAAAATTTTTAATCTAGTCATGGAAACAATCAAACCAAAAGTCATTCAAAACTATGAAAAGCTCTCAAAAGACATACAGGAGCAGATCAAACTTTATTATCTTGAAGGCTTTAGTGAACACCTTATTGAGTTTACAAACCCAAAAGGCGAATTAGTTACAGCTTTACCATTCGAAACCGAAGACAAAATCTATATGATTCGAATGACCGTGCGTAGAGCTCTTGAACTTATTGATCAGGATTCTGATTTTGATGATGATGGCGTACTCCTTTCGAGTAGAAGAGAACGCTACGAGGAGAAATACGCCGAAGTAGAAGAGTTCGACGAGGATGAAGATTAGAATTTTATCGAAGCATATGAAAAGGCTGCCCCAATTTGAGGCAGCCTTTCTTTTTTTAACGGATGTCTCGACCTCGCAAAGACATTTTCTTACTCATCCCAATCTGAGGATCGTCTGCGTGTCTTCTTTTCAGAACCCAATCGTTTAGCTTGTAAGCGTCTTTCGCGAGCTCTACGGCTTGGTTTTGTTGGTCTGCGCTTTTTCACA
>NZ_JBFFKR010000076.1:0-13525 GCF_041555295.1 Ancylomarina sp.
CCATGACCTGCATCAATAACGATGGTGTTAATTTTATATTCTGAGTTTTGTCCGGAACAGAAAAAACTTATAGAATATAGGATAAAAAACATTGAAAAAAATAATACTCTATTCATTATATATTGTGAAATTTTATTCGAAAAAAAAAACAGAAAAGAAATCTTCATAAAAGAACTTAAAAAATGATTCTGAACTGTGTTCTGATGAGGGAATATAGTAGTTTTATTTGTAATTTTGGCGACCTGAGACTTTTCTGTTTGTGCTTGATGATAATCATTGTTTAAAACAAAAGAGTCTTACGGGCTTAAACCTTAGTGTACTACATCTGATTTTTAAGTTTATTAGTCGATCTCATTCTTGTACAAAAATAACGATAAAAATTGCAATTGAAATTACAACAAACGCTTTTTATACTTTTCATTCTTAGCTTAATTCCGTTAAATATATTTGCGGATATTAATCTAATGGGTAATGAGAGTCCTGTATGTGAGGATTTTGCTAATTCTCCTTTGGAAGTTAACGTGTATGCTGAATTCTTACAGCAGGTTGATTCTTTAAATTTAAAATCCGGAAAAAAACGGATTGTTGAGAACGATTCAATAGCAGCTGATTCAACAGCAAAGAAACCTTTTCTTCAGACGGCCATAGAATACAATGCTGACGATAGCGTTACTTTTTCGCTAAGCGGACATAAAGTGTTTTTGACTAATAATGCTTTTGTGAAATATGGAGCAACTGAACTACGTGCCTATTATATTGAACTTGATATTGAAAAGAAAGAAGCCTTTGCATATGGTATAAAAGATAGTACTGATAAATTTATTCATACACCTGAATTTAAGGATGGAGCTGAGGAGTTTAAGTGTAAAGAATTGAAATATAATTTTGAAACTGGTAAAGGTTTGGTCAATGAGGTTATTACCGAGCAAGAAAGTGGTTATGTCCATAGTGAGATTACAAAAAGAATGGATGAGAACACCTTCTTCTTGAAAAATGGTAAGTATACAACATGTGATCACCCCCATCCTCACTTTTATGTGCGAATGACAAAGGCTAAAATGATTAAGGATGATAAAATCGTTTCAGGCCCCTTGCATATTGTTTTAGAAGATGTACCCTTGCCAATTGGCTTACCTTTTGGTTTTTTCCCTTTTAGTAGTAAATATTCATCGGGAGTCCTACTACCGAGTTATGGTGAAGAGGCGCGTAGAGGATTTAACCTTAGAGGTGGTGGATATTACTGGGCAATTAACGATTATGTGGATTTAACTGTTAGAGGGGATGTCTTTTCTAATGGTTCATGGGGTACATATCTGCAATCTAAGTATAAAAAGCGTTATAGATATAGTGGTAATTTGGCAACAGAATATCACAAGAATAAGTATGGTGATAAAGGTTTAGATGACTATTCTGAAGTGACTGACTTTGCTGTTCGATGGACGCATACTCAGGATGCTAAGGCAAACCCTTATCGAACATTCTCTGCATCGGTAAACTTTTCCACTTCAGAGAACGATAGAAATAACTCAACAAGTATCGATAAGATTGTAAATAACCAAAAGCAATCTAGTATTTCGTATAGTAAAAAGTGGCCAGGAAGTCCTTTTAGTTTAAACGGATCTTTACGTCACTCTCAGAATAGTAGGGATACAACGATTGCGTTAACCTTACCAAGTCTATCCTTAAATATGACACAAATATATCCTTTTAGAACAAAGGGTAAGAGTTCTAACTTAAAGTGGTATGATAAAGTAGGGGTAAGCTATTCATCGAAAATGGAAAATAGGGTGAATATCAAAGAAAATAAATTGATGTCCTCTTCTCTTACAAAAGATTGGAAAAACGGTTACCAGCACTCTATTCCTGTTACAACGAATTTTAAGTTAGCTCGTGACTTAACCTTATCACCAACTCTTAATTATAAAGGTGTTTTATATTCTCGATCAATTAGGAGACATTGGGATGAGACACTAAATAAGACTGTCGATGATACTATTCAGGGAATACAATACGCTCATAATTATTCAACTTCAGCATCATTATCTTTAAGTCCAAAGATTTATGGGATGTATACTTTTAAGAAGACTTCGAAGATTGAGGCTATACGTCACGTGATGACTCCATCTATAAGTGTGAGTTATACACCAGAGATTGGTGTTGACAGAGATAAGTATTATAGAACTTATAAAAGAGATGGTAAAGATGTTGAGTATTCTATATTTGATGGAAGTTTGTATGGAACACCTACTGGAGCAAAAGAATCAGGAAGTATTAATTTGAGTTTGGATAATAATATTGAAGCGAAAATTAAAACAGCTAACGATACAACAGGAAATGAAGATTTCAAAAAGGTGAAACTTCTAGAGAGCCTTAAGTTTTCTACAAGTTATAACATGTTTGCTGATTCTTTAAACTGGTCGAATATTAGAATAAATGGTCGTACAAAGATTTTCAATAACAAGTTGGATCTGAGTTTTAACTCGACAGTTGATCCATATGCATTGAATGCCAATGATGTTAAGATTGATAAATTTGGACCACGTATAACGAATGCTTCTATTGATTTAGGATTCAGGTTATCATCTAGTGATTTTAAGGGTGAAGCTGAAGAGGGCGGTAAGGAAGGTGAGGAAACGAAAACGCCAGATGAAATGCGATTCGTTCAGTTTGATGTTCCCTGGTCGTTTTCATTAGATTATGGATGGACATACTCTAAGCCAACAAGAAAGAGTAATGTCAATCAGAATATTGGTCTTCGAGGTGATTTTAGTTTGACTCCTAAATGGAAAATTAACTTTTCTACAGGTTATGATTTTGCAAACAAGTCAATTACAGCTACTCAGTTTTCTTTAACCCGCGATTTGCATTGCTGGCAGATGACGTTCAATACGATTCCATTTGGAACTTATCAGTCTTATAACTTCAGAATTAATGTGAAATCTTCAGTGCTTCAGGATTTGAAATATGAGAAGAAGAAAGTTTGGCAAGATAACTAGTTTAATAGGGGGATTTTGTTTGAATAGATAAGCTTTTAAGATTCTATCCAGTTTCTAAGAATATCAAAACCTTGTTGGGTCATAATAGATTCAGGATGGAACTGAAGGCCACAAATATCGAGTTCTTTATGGCGGATTGCCATAATAAGATCGTCATGATCCGTAGCGGTAATTCTTAAGCAGTCTGGGAGTTTTGTTTTGTTTAAGGCCCATGAATGGTATCTGCCTGATTTGAATTCTCGAGGTGTATTTTGGAACAAGCATTCCGATTTGTCTATAACAATAGTTGTTTTAGGAACTCCATGTACAATATCTTTAATATTGAAGATTTCTCCTCCAAAATAAATGCCGATATATTGCATCCCTAAACACACACCTAAGATAGGTTTTATCGTTTTATATCGATCTAGAATTTTCCCCATTACTTTCACATCTTCTGGCAAGCCAGGACCTGGTGAAAAAATAATTTTGTCAGAATCCTTAATAGCCTCCCAATTTATTTCATTATTTCTCATGACAATGACTTGATCAGAGAATTGTTCTACAGCGTGTGCTAAATTGTAGGTGAATGAATCGAAATTATCTATGATGACTATTTTCACAATTGTATAATTAGGAAAGCTATTAATGCTTTTATTTTATAATTCTACGCTTAAGATTTACTAGAGCAGTTGGTTTGCTGTTGTAGCTATATTTAGCATAGATCAGATAAAATAATAAGATCAAATTGAAAACGTAGTTAAAATACAGAGGAATATGATAGATCTGATTGGTAATATCATCAATAATAATATACCACAATGTGAATACTTCACCTGAAAACCAAAGCCAAATAAAGAGCTCGTTTAGATCGTCTACCTTTCTTGTTTTGAAGGTATGTATTGCCTGAGGCAGTGCGCAGATAGCGAAAAGGATGCTTCCCATCCAGCCAATAATTTCGTTTGGAGTCATAATTTCTTATTTTTGACAAATGAACAAAATTAATAGCGAACTGAGAAGGTTAAAGCTTAATTTTTTTGGACAAGGAGAAGGGTTCTGTCATCATCAAACTTAGAAATATTTAATGAATGGATTAATTGATATTCAATATCAGAAAGTTGAATGCTTGCTTTTCCCATAACCTGATGTATGTTTTCAAGGAAGACTTTATCTCCAATCATATTACCTGTTCTGTCATTCACAGCTTCAATATATCCATCAGTATAAAGTAAAAGTTTATCTCCTTGGTCAAAATTTTGTATAAGGCTTAAATAATGGGCATCAGGAATTACGCCCAAGAGTGTTCCGACAATATTGAGTTGTGTTAATTTGTTTTCTTTTGCATTATAAAAGAGAGGTTGAAGTGCGCCGGCTGATGCAATACTGACTTTCGAAGTTTGTGAACAAACTGTTACGATACTTAGAGTTGTGAAAACCTCACTGAGTTTTAGATCTTTGAATATAGATTGGTTGATTATCTTTAGAAACTTACCAGGAGATTTAATGAAATCGAATTCTTCGCGACTTAAGAAAAAGTTGATTGTGCTTCGTATATAGGCAATGTAAGCTGGTACAAAAAACCAGGCATCCCACTTTTTGCCCATTACATCACCAACTACAATAATCTTCTTTTGACTGTCAACACTGAATGTTTCATAGAAATCGCCACCAGCAAGTTTGTTATACGCTTGGTGTATAACCTGAATGTTGAAGTCTGAGATATTCTCGTTGTATTGATTCTCAAAGCGTATTGGTGATTGCTTAGCTGCCGTGTTAAGGGCATTGAAATATTTGTTTTTAAGATTTAATTCTTGTTGAATTGATGAGTTGATTTGGTGAATAATCAACCTTTCATCCAATTGTTTGTATAAAAATGAATCGATATGATTCGTTAGTAGATAATCGAATTTTTCTGTGTCCTTGGAATCTGAAATTAAAATGTCAATAGGAATTAATCCTTCGATAGTTTTGCTAATCTTATCTAAAATTGAAATTGCCCAAATCGCATTGTCGTCAATAATAATACGCCAAACTTGTTCCTCTTTTAAGTAGGTAAATAAATCCTGATCAGATTGAACGTGCTTGACAGGCGTTTTGATATACTGCTGAGGGATTTTGAATTTGTTCTTTTTAGGTGTACAATACACAATATTGCCTTTATCAAAATTGAGCTTGTTTTTTATGGATGAATCAGTAATCTCTTTTCTGATTTGTGTTTTTTTAATATGGGCTTTTATTTTTGATATGAAAACCTCTTGTTTGAAAGGCTTTGTAATAAAATCATCAGCTCCATCATTTAAATTTTGAATCCAAGTCTCTTCTTCATCATTATCTGAAAGAAAGATAAATGGCGTGAGTCTGTATTCTGGAGTTTTGCGAATTAGCCTGACAAGATCATTTCCACTCATTAGGGGTAAGTAAAGATCAGAAATGATAAGATCAAAATGGTGGTTTTTGGCTTTTTCTATAGCTTCCAGACCATTTTTTGCAAGTGTTGATTTATACCCAATACCAGTAAGTGTAAATTCAATATACTTAAGTGTTGCGTTGTTACTATCAACTACTAATATGTGAGGCGGGTTTTTTGTCATATTAGAGCTCTAATATAGCTTTTCTCAATTCGGTTATTGCTATTGGGCTTTGGTTAAGGAATTTACTCACAAGTTTAGGTATGTAAATTAAATCAATATCATTAACTTTTTCATTGCGAACGTTGTTCCAAATTCTTAAGTCATCATCATTAAGTTTATGCCTGTTTTCAATCTTCTGTTGAAGTTCAACTTTTTGATTTCCTTTAGAATAATGTTCAATTTGTTCTAAGCAATCTCCTAATTCATCCATTCCCATGATTCTTAAAGACGATTTAGCTTTGTGAGCAATAGCTCCAAGTTCAGTCCATTGCCTGTTTTCAAAGTAGCTTGAAATACCCTCAGTAAATTCAGGGTTTTGCTCAATAAAGATTTCAACCATTTCAACCATGATGTCTTTATTATTTCCAGACATCTCTTTTAAGTATGATAAATCAATGATTTTAGTGTTTGAGTTCATTTTTTCCTATGAATTGATTAATGGAACTAAGCCCTTTAGTTTAATGAGTCCTTTGTTTTTAAGTTACCTTGTGAGTTGTTGTTTAAAATATAATTATGAACAAACTAATTTAGACTATAAATGCACCAAATTAATTCAAGCTTCACTCATTATACAATGTTAATGAATTATTTTTAAATAGGCTATTATAATTTCTTATTGTAAGTCATAGTGGCACCTTAAGAAGCCAATCTGTTAAAGATGTTTACTTTATCTCAATGTTTTTATGCATATTAAAAAATGAAGGATTGCTCTTCTTTTATTCTTTAAATTTCTTAATTTAGATGATGTTTATTTAACTAAAGATGTAATTTATGCAATTATTACGAATACTGTTAGTCTTCTTCTTTGTTTCTGCAGGAAGTGCCTATTCTCAGCGTTTTATGCGAGTTGACCCTGTTGAGTTTGCTGGGAGTAATATTGAAGGGAAGCAGTTGTTGAAAAATATACGTAAGGCTAAAAAACTTTTTGATAGGGGAGAATCGTCATTTACGGAATGTCTGGATCTTCTTTTAGAATGTAACAAATTCAATAGTGATAATGCAGAATTGAATTACAATATCGGTCAGTCTTATTTGAGGTATGGCAAAAAAGGATTAGCGAAAGTATATTTTGAACAAGTTAAAGCTTTGAAACCAAATATAAATGCTGAACTGTATTTGTTTCTAGGACAAGCATGTCAATATGCCAATGATTTTTCAAATGCTATTTTAAACTATAAAACATATGTTGAAATTCTTCAGCATGAAGGTGAGAAGCGTAATAAGGAAAAATTATCTGCTGTTTTTAGATATATAGATGAATGCAAAAATGGACAACTTTTGTCTTTGCAATCCGCGGATTTTGATGTCGAAAAGTTGCCATCGCCAATAAATTCTGATGCCAATGATTTACTTGCAATAAAAGATGGATCAAAACTGTTCTTTAATTCGGATAGAATAATTGTTGGTGATAAGAAACCTCTTAAAGAGAAATTATCTTTAAGAGGTTTTAGTGTTGCTCTGATTAATGGGGAATGGGCAAGTTTTAGTGTTCTAAATGATGAGAAGAAGTCTAGAGATTTACCAATAATGGTTGCTAAAGTAGATGGTAATCAGTATTTGTTCTACGACAAGAACACGGGGTTCGGAGATTTAATCTTTATGCAAAAAGATGATAAGTTCTGGACTAAAGAAATGGATGTGTTTTTTGTGAATGAAAGAAAATCGAATGAGTCATCTGCATCTTTTACTTCAGATGGAAATACCGTTGTATTTGTAAGTGATAGAGATGAAAAACAAGGGGATATTTTTCATTGTCAAAAGGATGATGATGGTGAATGGAGTAAGCCTATGAAGTTTGGAGATCAAATTAATTCGAAATTTGATGAAAGAGATGTTTTTCTATCGGATAATGGAAAGGTGATGTATTTTAGTTCTAAAGGAAGAAATTCAATTGGAGGCTACGATATTTTCAAATCTGAGAAAGATGAAGATGGAAGTTGGACTGAAGCTCAGAATATGGGGATTCCAATTAATTCAGCATATGATGACTGCCATTTCTTTCCTTACGAAGGAGATTCATTTTTATTCGATTCTAATAGAGGTGAAAATGGTAAATTCGATATTTACACCAAGAAACTTATTGTAGATACTGTAATAAAGGATGAACTTGTTGAGCCAATTAAAAAGATTGAAGCAGTTATACCTGTTGAAAAAGTCGAGATTCTTCCTACTGTGATTCCTGTTCCAACTCCAGTCGTAGAGAAAGTTTCAACTATCCTGACGACTTATAAAATTCAAATAGCGGCTTCAAAGATAGAAATGAAAGATGCCGAATTGAAAAAACTATACAGAGGTAAAGAATCTGTAGCTAGCTCATATGATGGTGAATGGTACAGATACTCAATCGGGAATTATGACAGTATGGAGGATGCTATCTATTTTAAAGATCGATTGGGTTTGGAAAAAGCTTTTATTGTTAGTTTTGAGAATGAAAAAAGAAAAAAAATAATAACGAATTATAGTTTATCTAGCAAGTAGATTAAATTCATGATTATAGAATTTCCGGTTGATCTTTAAAAAATGTGCTTTATAATACAATGTATATTTTGAAGTTTAATCGGTATTTTTTTGCCTAGAATTTGTATTCTTTTACATTTGCAAAACAAAATGAGTTGGAATACAATAAATATAATTTCGGAAATTAAATCTTAGTTGATATCTTCTGAAATTGAAGGAGTTAAATAAACAACACTTAAAATAAGATCTTATTCTGTTTTTTCTATTTGCAAGAGAAACACCTTAGATCTTAAAATTCAAACAACAAACAGATGAAAAGAACTGCATTCACTAGTTTTCATGAAGAATTAGGCGCTAAAATGGCAGAATTTGCTGGTTATAATATGCCTATTGAGTTTACTGGTATTAAGGATGAGCACATGTGTGTTCGTGAAAAGCTAGGTGTATTTGATGTATCTCACATGGGTGAGTTTTGGGTGAAAGGTCCTAAGGCTTTTAGCTTTGTTCAGAAATTGACCACTAATGATGTGGCAGCTTTAACTGATGGAAAAATCCAGTACACATGTTTTCCTAACGGAAAAGGTGGTATTGTTGATGATTTGTTAGTGTATTGTATCGATGCTGAAACTTATTTATTGGTTGTTAATGCTGCCAATATCGATAAGGATTGGGCTTGGTGTTGTAAGAATGCTGAAGAGATGGGCTTGGAAGTAGGTACTGAACTTTATAATGCTTCTGACGAAATTTGTCAGTTGGCTGTTCAAGGTCCTTTGGCTCTTAAAGCCATGCAAAAGCTTATCGATGTTCCTGTTGAAGATATGGAATACTATACTTTCAAGAAAGTAAATATGGCAGGAATCGAGAATGTTATTTTCTCAACAACTGGTTATACTGGTTCAGGTGGATGCGAAATTTATGTAGCTAACGAAGATGGCGAGAAATTGATGAATGCTGTTATGGAAGCCGGTAAAGAATTCGGTATTCAGTCAATCGGTTTAGCTGCTCGCGATACACTTCGTCTTGAAGTTGGATTCTGTTTATACGGTAATGATATTGATGATGATCATACGCCAATTGAAGCTGGTTTGGGTTGGATTACCAAATTTGTAGAAGGAAATGATTTTATCGATAGAGAATTTTTCGAGCAGCAAAAAGCTGACAAGCCTAAGCGTCGTTTGAAAGGTTTTGAAATGATCGATCGTGGTATTCCTCGTCATGGTTACAAAATCGAAGATGCCGAAGGTAACGAAATTGGAGAAGTAACTTCAGGTACTAGTGCACCAGCTCTTGGTAAATCAATTGGAATGGGCTATGTGAAAGAAGGATTTTACAAAGTGGATACTGAAATTTACATCCGCGTAAGAAAGAAGGCTCTTAAAGCAAAAATTGTAAAAATCCCTTTTTACAAAAACTAAGCATATTTTATTACAGATTGGGATAATGTAACTCAATTTTTATCTGTAACCTTATTACAAAAGCAGGCTTGTGACGTATCGCAAGCCTGCTTTTTATATGTTGGCTTGGGCGTAACAATTGAAAACGATTTCGTATATCGGTCTGTTTTCTGTTTAACTGTTAGATAGTCAATTGTATATAGAGAAAAAGGTGGCGGTTTGTTTTTTTGTTGAAAAACATATAAAAAATGAATTTTGACGAGCAAATTCTTCATTTTTATTTGCAAATTTGCCCTTGAATATGCAAAAGTTCACTTTTTAAAAAATATTGAAAATGAAAGTACATAATTTTTCTGCAGGACCCTCAATCCTTCCTGACGTAACAGTAGAAAATACTGCTGCCGCTATTAAGAATTTTGCTGGAACAACACTTTCTTTAATGGAAGTATCTCACCGTAGCAAAGAATTTGTTGCCGTAATGGATGAAGCAATCGCTTTGTTTAAAGAATTATTGGATATCCCAGCAGGATACTCAGTGATTTTTGTAGGTGGTGGAGCATCGACTCAGTTCTGCATGATTCCTTACAACCTGATGGCTAAGAAATCTGCTTACCTAAACACTGGTGCTTGGGCAAACAAGGCTATGAAAGAAGCTAAGTTGTTTGGTGAAGTTGTAGAGGTTGCTTCTTCTAAAGAAACAGTTTACAACTACATTCCAAAAGGATACGAAATTCCTGCTGATGCAGATTATTTCCATATCACAACCAACAATACCATTTATGGTACTGAGATCAAGCACGACATGGACGTGAATATTCCTCTTGTTGCTGATATGTCATCTGATATTTTCTCTCGCCCTGTTGATGTATCTAAGTATGCATTAATTTATGGTGGAGCTCAAAAGAACCTAGCGCCAGCTGGTGTTACTTTTGTAATCGTTAAAGACGAATTACTAGGTAAAATGGATCGTCAGATTCCTACAATGTTAGATTATAGAACTCATATTAAAGGTGAGTCTATGTTTAACACTCCTCCAGTAGTTCCTGTTTTTGCTGCTTTACAAACTTTGAGATGGATCAAGGAAATGGGTGGTGTTTCTGCAATGCAGAAAATGAACGAAGATAAAGCTGCGGTTCTTTACAGTGAGATTGACCGTAACCCTATGTTCAAAGGTACTGTTATCAACGAAGAAGACCGTTCATTAATGAACATCTGTTTCGTAATGACTGACGAGTACAAAGAACTAGAAAAAGAATTTTACGAATTTGCTACTGCTAAAGGAATGTCTGGTATTAAAGGACACCGTTCAGTTGGTGGTTTCCGTGCGTCTACTTACAATGCATTGCCTAAGGCAAGTGTACAAGCATTGGTTGATTGCATGAAAGAATTCGCAACAAAGCATGTAAAGTAATTACCTGATTATATGGATTTGAGTAAGCTAACTTGCTCAAATCCTTATTTTGAGTCATTAAAGCATGAGGAACGACTAAAGGGATCCGAAAGGATAACTTCGATTTGGCTGGCAATGACATTTTATTTTTGAACGTTTTAAAATAATAAAATGACTAAAGTTTTAATTGCAACCGATAAACCTTTTGCTCCTGCTGCTGTAAACGCAATTCGCGAAGTAGTTGAAGGTGCAGGATATGAACTAGCTTTGCTAGAGTCATACACAGATAAGGCTGAATTAATAGCAGCTGTTGCCGATGTTGATGGAATGATTATTCGTTCTGACAAAGCTACCCGCGAGGTACTTGAAGCAGCTAAAAACCTAAAAGTAATTGTACGTGCAGGTGCAGGATACGATAATATCGATCTTGAAGCTTGTACTGAAAGAGGTATTGTGGCCATGAATACACCTGGTCAAAACTCGAATGCTGTAGCTGAGCTAGCATTAGGAATGATGGTTTTCCTTGCTCGTAAAGGTTATAGCGGTAAAGCTGGTGTTGAATTAAGAGGTAAGAATATCGGTATTCATGCTTATGGTAACGTAGGAAAACACGTTGCTAATATTGCTAAAGGTTTCGGAATGACAGTTTATGCATTCGATCCTTTTGTTTCAAAAGAAGCTATCGAAGCTGATGGAGTTAAGGCAGTAGACACAGTAGAAGAGCTATATAGCACTTGTCACTATGTTTCGTTGCATATTCCTGCCAACGACAAAACCAAAAAATCAATTAATTACGATTTGTTGAACAAGATGCCTGAGGGTGGTATCCTTGTGAACACAGCTCGTAAAGAAGTAATTGACGAAGAAGGTATGTTGAAACTTATGGAAGATCGTAAAGATTTTGCTTACATCTCTGACATCGCACCTGACTGTAAAGACGAATTTGCTGCTAAATATGAAGGTCGCTTTTTCTTTACTCCTAAAAAAATGGGAGCACAAACTGCTGAAGCAAACATTAACGCTGGTATCGCCGGTGCTAATCAGATTGTGAACCTTATTGAAAAAGGAGACGAAACATTTAGAGTGAATAAGTAATCGATTAAATTCGATTATAACGTTCCTTAATTTACAGAAAACAAAATACTAAAAATACAAAATACCAAGTCATGGCAATTGTAAAACCATTTAGAGGCTTACGCCCAACAAAAGATATCGCTAAGGATTTAGCTTGTTTACCTTATGATGTAATGAACTCGGAAGAGGCTGCTCAAATGGCAGAAGGTAAAGAATGTTCTTTACTTCACATCACTCGTGCTGAGATCGACTGTCCTGCTGGAACAGACGTTCACTCTGCTGAGGTTTACGAAAAATCAGTTTCTAACCTTAATCTATGGCAAGAAAAAGGTTGGTTAAAGCAGGATTCAGAAGCTAAATTCTATATCTATGCTCAAACAATGGACGGACGTACTCAGTACGGTATCGTTGCAAATGCTGCTTGCGAAGACTATAAAACTGGTGTGATCAAAAAGCACGAGCTTACTCGTCCGGATAAAGAGGAGGATCGTATGATTTTGACTCGTTACACTGAGGCTAACCTTGAGCCAGTATTCTTTTCATACAAAGCTGTTCCAGAGATTGACGCAATCGTTGCTAACATCGTAAAGAACGAAGAAGCTGAGTACGATTTTGTTGCTGAAGACGGATTCGGTCACCATTTCTGGCCTGTAAACGACGCAGCTACTAATAAAGAGTTGGAAGAGTTGTTTGCAACTAAAGTTCCTTCTACTTACGTAGCTGATGGTCACCATAGAACAGCTGCTGCTGCTCGTATTGGTGATGAGTTTGCTGCTAAGAATCCAAATCACACTGGTGACGAGGAGTACAACTACTTTATGGCTGTTCACTTCCCAGATAATCAATTAGCTATTATCGATTACAATCGTGTCGTTAAGGATCTTAACGGAATGACTGAAGTTGAATTCCTGGCTAAACTGGAAGAGACTTTCACTGTTGAGTGTATGGGTGAGGAAACTTACAAGCCAGCTAAACTTCATGAGTTCTCTATGTATTTAGATAACAAATGGTACAAGTTGAACGCTAAAGAAGGTACTTACGACGATAAGGATCCTATTGGTGTATTGGATGTAACTATCCTTTCAAACCATGTATTGGATAACCTATTGGGTGTTGAAGATCTTCGTACTACAACTCGTGTTGAGTTCGTAGGTGGTATTCGTGGATTGGGTGAGTTGAAGAGACGTGTTGATAGCGGTGATATGAAAGTAGCTTTCGCTTTATACGCAGTTTCTATGCAACAATTGATTGATATTGCCGATACAGGTAACATCATGCCTCCTAAGACAACTTGGTTTGAGCCTAAACTACGTTCAGGATTATTGATTCACAAATTGGACTAATTCCAATTTTATCATATTTTTTAGAAGGGAATGCCGTTTGGTATTCCCTTTTTTTATGGATTAAGTGTGTTGACTCAATCAAAATAGATTATTTTAGAGCTTAAACCAATAAAGTTTAAAAATGTCAGAATTTATAAATAATAATGAAGCTCGAATAAACTCTCTTTACGATTTTTGCTACCGATTAACCATAGGAGAGAAGGGGAGTGATCTGATTAAGGAACATCAAAGGGCGATTGATGATTTAACAGCCAATGATATC
>NZ_JBFFKR010000077.1:0-13408 GCF_041555295.1 Ancylomarina sp.
CCTCTCTCTCCGCCATGCAGAAATGCAATAGAAAGAAAAGCCTTGTAAACTTAACGTTTACAAGGCTTTCTTCATTTAGTGCCAACGCAATTAAACACCTAAACCTACAATAAAATGGTGTTGCGTAAGGTGTAGATTAGAAAGCTTGAAAACACTACACCGCACTTAGGTGCTAATACACTACGATACACCCTTTTGCTCCATCAAAAAACCACTCGTTTGCTAGTTTTGAAAAATCATTTTGAAACACTTAAAACTAGTAACAATGAGACAAACAACTTCTATTTTATTCTTTGCAAGAAAAACTACCAAACTGAAAAACGGAGAATCTCCGATCTTTATAAGAATTACCGTCGATGGTCAACGATTAGATATATCTCTTAAAAGAAGTATCGATTCTAAATTCTGGGATTCAAACAAAGGAAAATGTAAAGGCAATTCAATTAAGGCAAAGGAAAACAATCGATACATTCATTTTATGGATGAAAAACTCTTGAAAATTATTAATGATCTTGAAATTCAAGAAGATCTTAATTGTAAAAATGTAAAAGCCAGCTTAAATCAGGAGAATGATGATCGTAGCATTATAAGCATCTTTCAGAAGCACAATGAGAGATGTGAAAAACGTATTGGGATAGATATGGCAGAAGGCACAGTAGAGCGATACAGAACCTGTTTAAAACACACCAAAGACTTTTTAAAGCAACAGTACCATGTATCAGATTTACCTCTTAATAAAATCAACCACCAATTTATTACAGATTTTGAGCATTACTTTAGAACAATTAGAAAATGTTCAACCAATACCACTTTTAAATACCTTAAAAATTTTAAGAAAATAACGAATTGGGCTCTAGCTAATGAATGGATGAGATCATATCCTTTTGCAAAGATCAAGTTCAAAATGGAGAAGGTCGATAAAGGGTTTTTAGATGATGAAGAGTTAAACAAACTGATGGAAAAAAATTTCGAAATCAAACGTCTTGAAGTTATTAAGGATCTCTATCTATTTTGCTGCTTTACAGGTTTAGCTTTTACTGATGTAAAATCGCTAAACCAAGAACACATAGTAAAAGGAATAGATGGTAATCAATGGATTAAAAGTAAAAGGCAAAAAACTAAAGTCGAATTCGAAATTCCTCTTTTTGACATTCCTACAGCAATTCTTGAAAAGTATAAAGATGATCCTATTTGTATGATTCAGCATAAACTACTGCCTGTGGCAAGCAACCAGAAAATGAATGCTTATTTAAAGGAGATAGCAGACCTATGTGGTATCAATAAGAACCTAAGCACTCACTCAGCCAGACATACATTTGCAACAACTGTTACTTTGGGTAACAACCTAAATATTAAGGCTATTTCGAAGATGATGGGGCATACCAACACCCGAATGACAGAAAACTATGCTAGAGCAAGCGAAAAGCTAATCTCAAACGAGATGAGTAAGATTCAAGGGATGTATCAATATGTATAAAATCACCCCAATTTCAACCCACAATTCACCGAGTAACATCAATGTTGCTCGGTTGCAAATATAAGGTAGTATCCATGAAGTGAGTAATTGATTTAGGTTGCAGTCCCAACAGAACCCAGAACGAAAAACATTAAACTATGAATACTAGCAACTTATGGAATTTAAAATATTCTAGTGTCCCCTTATTTGTCCCCTATAATAATTAATTATTGGGCTTAACGGATTGCGCTATGTACTGTGAGCACCTTAATTGAGTTATGGTTTATTAACTTACTATTGTTTATTTAAAGCGTATAAGTTTCAAATACAACTTTGCTTGTATTTGACATAGTGTCAAATAACTCTCTTGATGGGCTTGTTCATCAACAATTTCATGTAGCCGTTGCATAAGCCCAAGGAGTGAAGGCATAATTTCTAGTATAAGGCTTAAAAGTTATTATTACCTTTTTCCCGATAAGCCAAACAAATGTGGTGTTTATCTATCAAATCCATCAACTCTACATCAGACATCATTTTCCAGGCAAGCAAGCTTTTAGGAATTGAATACTTAAATCTGAAATCCTTCATAGGGCAATTTCTAGTTTCTTCATTGAAAGGACAGGCAAAAACTAAGCCAATATGTTTTTCAAAGCTCATTATAATATTATTAATTCATTAATCTCTTAATGACGATGTAAGCTTTACAAAACAGTTACGCCGGTCTCTAAAATATTTTACAAAATAATAAAGGGATCCACTCATTGGCAGATCCCTTTAATTTTATATAGACGTACTGTAGTGTGTCTTTACGGACGGACAATTTCAAACTGTACCATCTCCTCAACAATGTTTCCAGATTGATCTTCAACTGAAATTGAAAAATTATAGTTGCCCACACGCGCAAAAGCGTCTACAGCAATATCGAAATTCAAATCAAAAGATTTTTCGCCTTTTACAACAGGCAACTCATTACCGTAAGCATCTAATTCAGAACGTGAATTAAAATAAAACTCTTCTACATTTTTTACTGATTTAGAACCTCTATATGTAATTTTCACCACATACTCCTCTAACTTCACATTATCAGATAATAGGGCATTTACATTTAGAACCCCACCAGGTGTAATATTAACGGTAGTGGTCGGGCTGATCAAACTTATAGTTGGCTTGGTCTCATCCACTTTTTTATCATCTCCTCCTCCACAGCTCAGTAAACTGGATGAGAAGAGCAGGACCATTGCATATTTTAGTATTTTCATTTTTTTTAGTATTAAGTACAGAGTAATTAGTATCAAGTTACTGTAATTCATTAGTTAAAGAGGGAAGCCCCAAGGGACTCCACCTCTTTCATTCACACTACATTTTAACCACTCGCTTCACGGTCTCTCCATCAGTGGTTTTAATTTTCACCATGTAGATACCAGAAGTCATATTGCTCATATCAAGAGTTTCCAGATATTCACCACTTACTTTATTAACTGTAGTTTGATACTGAGTTACACCTATAACATTAATAATAGAAATTGTTACATCACCCTCAATATTATTACCAAGAACAACATTCAACGGACCAGTTGTTGGAACTGGATAAACCTCTACGCCTGTGGTTGTTTCAATATCCTCTATACCAGTAACTGTTGCAATCATAATCTGGAAAGTTGTTTCTGCTTTCAAGCCCAGCAGATCGGTTGCAACAACCTTTACTTTCGCAATTCCTTCAGTCAATGGTTCAAGAACTAAACCTGAAACAGATGTGTAGATATTGACAACAGTCGCATCATCAACTGATACTTTATAAGTCAAATCTTCTCCGTCAGGATCGATGAAATGCTCATTTAGGTTGATGTTATCCAAGTCCTCATCCTCATAGTACTCTTTGGTAGCAATTGGGTTGATCAATTCCGGTGCACGATTCACATTCACGACTTCCACTTGGAATTTGTAAGAGCTAATTACTCCATGCTCGTCAGTTGCAGTCAATTCCATATCATGAATTCCCTGATCCATATACCCGGGAGCCAGACTTATAACGACACCTTCATCAGTAGAAGTCTTCGTAAAGAATTCACCAGCACCAACAAGTTCAACAGTAAAGCTATCCTCTTCCTGGTCGATAATGGTAAATGGTACGTCAAGTGTTTCTGTTTCCACTAAACTTGGATAAGGCATTGTTGTGGTAATTGCCGGACCTTCGTTCATCAACAGATTCACATCCAGTGCGAATTGCTCATTATTAGGATCGTTGGTATTTACCAGAATAGTCGCGTTGTTACGAATCTCCTGGGCAAATTCAGCCTTAAAGTTCAATGCTAATTTCGACACCTCTCCTGCCGCAGCTGTTCCGGACATCTGATCAAGGGTAACCCAGGTTTTCATAACTAACTCCTTCTCCATGGCTTTCACCATGAAAGTGTAGGTTGAGAAACCTGACTGAGAATATAGATCATACCACTCTCCCTGATATTGGAAGAAGAAACGATCTTCAGTAGCATCCTCTTTTTTCTGTAGAACTCTCGTTCCCTGAGGGTTGTTCACTCCCATAGGGTAGTGAATTACCACGTAAAAATCTTCGCCCGGATAGATGTAAGCGACTTCATCCATTGCAATGGTAAAGAACTCTCCAACGTCGTCGTTACCATCTTTCGAATATTCCAATCTTCCTTCTGCCACTTTCGATGCTGTTGCAATACCATTACCACCAGCAAGAATTTCAGCATGTAGAACACCAGAATTAAGAGTTTCTCTACGGAACCATGTTTTCACATCTGAAACGGAGAATCCATCCGATGGAGCTGTAAACTTGGTTGCAGAAGTAAAGCTTAAGCTAGCACCAAATCCTAACCAGTTATCTACTTCCGTATCATTGTTATCATACTCCAATACACGGTTGTACTCCTCCGATTTGGTTGACTTAACAGATGATGGAGCCGGATTGTTATTCATTTCTGAATCCAGGGACACTGGTGCCTTAACAGCAAATGTCTCAGCACTTTTTGCAGCCGTTTCAACTTTACCCCGATTGAAATTAAATTCCAAATTCCACTCCAGATCGTTGTTCCCGGCTTCGTTACCGATTACAAATTCACGAGTATCAGTAAATGTATAATCATCGGCGTGCAAAGTAATGCTTTCATCGCTAACGGTAGCTGCCGGTGGCAACATTGCGTTTGCAGATGCATTCCACACAAGGGCCTCGTTACCTTCTACATCAACAATTACTACATTGGCATTGGAAGTACCAGGAGCAGTTGGTGTATAGGTCACAAAGAACTGCCATGAGTCTCCCGGTGCCAATTCAGTACCGTTAGCAATAAGCATTGGTCTCCAACCTGAGCTCAGGATTTGTTCTCCAATGAAATCCTTAACGGGAACATATCCTTCCGGATATCCAAAGAAACCAGGTGCTCCTGGGTAGTAGAACTCTACTTTCATATCGTCGCTCATAATAACCTGAGCTGAATCCAGCTGAATGGCCTTGGTACCGGTGTTAGTAATGGTAAATCCTTCCACCACTTCCATTCCTTCGGTATACCAAATGTCACCCAGTTCAATATTTTCAGCTGATAATTCAGCCTCACCATTCACTTTCAGACTAAGCGGTAGGGTCTTTACACCCTCGCCAACCGTATTGTTATTCACTACAATATTGGCATTGTAGGTTCCATCAACCAGGCTGTTTGCATCTAAGCGCAAGGTAATATCCTTAGTTGTTTGAGCCGGAACAATTTCCTTTCTTACCGGGAATACAGTATAAGAGAATCTGCTGAGCTCAGGCATACGGCCAATGTGCATCAGCAAGCCTTCCTTTTCATCCGGACTCTCAACTCCAGCAATACCAAAAACTCTTGCTGACTGGAAATTCTTGTAATTGAAATCAATTCTTCCGTTGTTGTGAAGAATCATCTGGAAATCGTAAGGCTGACTCATTGCAGTCATATCGATGTACTCGTTCCAGGTTACGATTACCTTGTCTTCATCAATTTGGTAATAGATACCATCCTTTTTGTCAGCAGCAAAACCATAAGGAACATGGAAACCACTCATGGGAGCAATTGCACCGGGAACATTATCCTCATTAGGAATTCCCATTGCACGATCAAATTGGCCACCTTTAGGCTTAACAAAACTTGCCCAACCCATGAAACCAACATATAAGGTATCGTATGTTTGTCCATAATATGGGATTGGATTATCCAATTTTATAGCTTTGTAAGGAATTTCACCCCAAACAAAATCATCTCTCAAGTTCGATTCAGCAGCCGTTTCGGTAATATCAATCCAACCATTTCCATCACCGTCAACAAAGATGTATTCAAAATCTTTGATATCCATTGCCGGAGAAGAAGTCTCCACAGGATAATACCAGGTATCAGGAATAATTGCCAGTTCCAAATCGCCTAAACCATCATTGGTAATTTGAAGTACAGTATCCTTAATGGTACGTGCAGGCATTTCCCAGGTAATACCAGCATCTGGATCAATACTTATCATTGGGTTCTCCAATACATTACCTTTCAATACGACCTTAAATTCCTCGCCGGCAGCATTTGTGATGAATAGTGAATCTTCCAAAACAGCAGGTGCATCGGTGTTGATATTCACATAAATATAAGCCGATTGTCTTGTACCGACTTCGATAGGAGCTGTTTGATTGGTACTAAAGTGTCCATTCGCAAAACGTATGTCAGTTATCATATCCTTTGCAGTACCTGCATTAAGCACCTGAACGGCAATTGAGTCCTGTGCAGTTTTAAACACCTGCCCAAAGTCGATGGTATCCTGCTTCACACTCATTTCTGATGCACCACCTGCCACAAAATTAGCATAAGTCGTGTAGGTTGAAATAGGTGAAGTAATATCATTACTGATAATTGGTAACTTCTGATAAATTGAATCCTGCAATACATTTTCTGTATTGAAACTCAATGTAACATCAGCTGATTGACCTGGTAACAGAGTTCCCGATGCATTTGTCGCAGCAGTAACCATATCCTCTCCAGGATGATAGAATCGGTAGTAAGAATTATAAGAGCTTGTTTCACCCATATTCAAGCTATGCTCACTATTAGTGGCAAAACAAACATCCTTGTTCTCTTCGTCTACTAAACCTACCAGCCAGTATTTTGCTCCCTCTGAAGCAGAACCCGTTTTTTGGAAGAGAACCTCTGCATCACCATTGGCATGCAGTACAATTTGAAAGTTTGGAAGGGCACTACCATATTTCACATACTTGTATTGAACACGGAAGGTACCGTCCTCTTTCTCATAGTAGATTCCGGCATTCTTATTATTCAAATCCGCTCGTCCCATTACTGCGGTAATCATATCCCTATCCTTCAAATAACGAGGATCAATCGGAGTTCCGGTAGTCCAGTCCAGTCCAACATTACCGTCTTCCCCGAAAACAAGGGCGCCTTCCATATTAATCCATACTTTATCGTAGAAACGATCGCGGAAGGGGAATGAAAAACCAAGATCAACCTCAACAGCCATGAGCTGCTCTGCTTTCATCCGACCAATAAGGTTGTTGGAAGAGATATTTTTCCAGCCATATTCCTGCGAGTCAATGTAGCTTCCTCCAATCACATAGTCATAGGAATATCCAAATTTATTGAAAGGTCTTTCCAGTCCTTCAATCTCGTAACCAGGAGAAAACTTAGGAATCATGTAATCCAATGGATATTTACCATCATTACGAATTGTGAAAGTTCTGTCCACAATGGTATCTCCCACAGTTAAATCACCTGGAACAGTATCTCTTTCAGGTAAAATTGTCAACTTAGCAGGTTCTGTTGCTACACCATGCACATTAAATGTGTAAGGATTGCTTCCATCGGTAATGGTAATGGTTTCGGTAAAAGTACCTGCCTCTGTTGGTTTAAAAGTCACTCTTACCCAACCTGCATCGCGTGCAGGAATATTGGTTCCGCTGACTTTATTATCTGTATAGAAAAGATTCTCATTTGAAGATCTATGAGCGTAGTTGCCCAGCTTATAACCTACATATCCTTCGTTTACAATCTGGATATCCAGGGTTTTGGTCTTACCGGCAAAAACATTTCCAAAGTTTATCGTTTTCTCTGACTTTAAAATTGCCGTATGTCCATCAATATCCAAATTAATTTTAGCTTTCATGATCTTATTAACAGGATCGTTGGAGCTAAATACGATATTTTCGGTATACTGACCATCTACAAGAAATTCTGCATCCACATCAATAGCTACCTGAAGAGAATCTCCTCCGTTCAGTACGCCATTATTTGGAGTTAAAGTAATGTATTTACCAAGATCTTCATACTGGCTTCTCAATACCATAGCCCAGGCCCAGGTATCATCTTCCAATACCTTACCCAGAGGTTCCCAGCTTTGACCACCGTTAAAACTCATCAAACAGTTATCCGATCCGGTCTCTTCCATTTCAGGTGCAATTCCCAATGGATACAGGTTACCTGCAGGAATATGAATCACCACCCAAAAATAAGATCCTTTCTTCATATACACCTGTTCTTCCATATGTATAAAATGGGAGTAATCAAAATTAACTTCTGAAATTAAATTCTGAGCAGTAATCAATTTGGCTTCTTCCAAGACCTGACCTTCCCAGATCTCTAAGACTGCAGGCTCTAACTCCGGATCAATCCTCAAATGTGCCCACAAACTTGTTAGATTAAATCCTTTTGCCTGGTTCACATAAAAGCGGGTAGCCGAAGAGTTGCTTACAGATACATCATTGTCTCCAATAATTCTCCAGGCCTGGGATCCCTGAGCAATCTGCATTCTCTCGTCAATATCCATGGCTGTTGGGGCCATTACTTTATCAAACTGAGGAATTTCGTTGCTACCTAAGCTTGTTCTTTGTGCAAAGGTGTTTACATTAGGATAAACCACATTTTTCACACTAAAATCATCCGGCTCAAGACTTGCCAATCCAACGTATGCATCCCAGTTCAACACACCAATAGAATCATTATGCACCCATAGGTTGCCAGAAACAAGAGGGGTAGCTGCTACATCAGCAGTAATGTTTACATCGTCACCCAATCGAATGCCGGGACCTGAATTGGTCAAAACAACTTTTACCTCAGAAAGTTCTGACTCGTTACCCCAACGGTCATAAGCCTTAACAGCAAAATAGTAAGGAGTATTGGCATCCAATTCTTCGATCAGGTAATTCAGTTCATCACCTGCATTGGAATAGAATGATTTAATTACTGCAGAACTTGCATATTGAACCTTTGCTGCATCAAATTCATTGTTGCTCCAATAGATAGAATAGCTGACTGCTTTTCCATCGTCTTCATCTGCTGGCACAGACCAGGTTAGAGAAGCAAAATCCTGAGCTGCAGTAACCGCTAAGTCATTAATTTTTTCGGGAACTTTGGTTGCATCGCCCGATTGAAGGGCCATGGCTGCATCAATATAACCATTCCCCATTTTCCCTTTTGCAAAATCTTCTACGAAAGTATCGATATCGTGAACGGAAGTCAGCAAGTGTCTTTTCAAACGCTCAGCTGTAATATCCCCTTTGAACTTCGATACGACCAAAGCAGCAATACCTGAAACATGTGGACAAGCCATTGAGGTTCCCTGTAAATATGCATATTTATCGTCAGGGGAAGTACTTAAAATACCAGCTTCACGCCCCATTCCCGTGTCTCCACCAGGTGCAGCCACATCAACCCACTCACCATAATTGGAGTAACCTGCCCGGCCATTATCAGGACCAAGTGAAGATACAGCAACACAAGGCTCATAATAAGCAGGGTAAGCATTCATCTCAACTCCATTATTACCGGCAGCAAAAATGGCAACACCACCTTTCATTGGGCTACCTGCATAGTTACCTGCTTCGGCAATAAAGTAATCAATTGCATCCAATACAGCCTGATCGTAATGATTGTGAGTTTGCCATCCCCATGAGTTCTGAGAAATAACGGCTCCCATATCAGCCGCATAAACCAGTGCGTTAGCAAAACCACCAACTCCACCTTCTTCAGTAAAAATTTGGCAGGAGATCATTTTCACACCGGTTCCTTCGGTTCCATCACCCCCGGCAACACCTGAAACACCAATACCATTATTGTTTACCGCAGCTACAGTACCGGCAACATGTGTTCCATGATAATGATCCGTGATCTCACCTGAGTTATTCACAAAGTTGTATCCGTAAATATCATCAGGGTATCCATTACCATCGTCATCAACGCCTTCCACCCCATTCAGCTCTGCCTTATTCACCCACATATTAGCAGCTAAATCCTCATGATCAACATCGATACCACCATCGATAATGGCTACCACAACATCTGATGAACCGGTAGTTTCCTTCCAGGCTTCAAACAGGTTAATGTCAGCACCCGCTAAAGCTCCATCCACTGCAGTTCCGTCATTATTGTAATGCCACTGTGAATCGAGGGCTGGATCATTCATTGGCAATTCTTCGGAGGTTAGAACGGGAGCCTCACTTGGCTGTGGTCCCTCAATTAATTGAACTTCACCAATGGTTTCTGCAATGCTGACTGCACCAAGCTGACCATACGCCTTTGCTACCTCCTCTGCACTTAAACTGGCATCGAACTTGACTTCGTACCATAAATGTAAACCATGTTTGCGGTGTCTGTCGTCAAAAGCTGGTGCATAAGGGAACACTCGTTCTAACTGATAGGCTGAAAATTGCTGAGAAACAGCATCGAAAGCAGTAATCTCGGTTTTAATTCCCTTACGGGTTGTTTTAAAATTTTTTGTTACTGCGGATAACTCCGGCTTAAATTTCACTCGGATAACGCCCTTTTTGACGCCGTTCTCAAATTCCTGTGCCAATAGCGATCCCGACAGCAGGACACAAGAAATGAGTAGTATGAGTAAACTCTTTATTCGTACACTTTTTTTCATAAAAATCATTTTTGGTTATTATTTCATTCATTGTTTTGAATAAAAACACTAGATTTAATGGCTTTTATTCTGGGTATTCTTAATATGAGGTTTATCTTTTATTTTTTGCAGATACATTTTGTGCCTGATTTCTATCAAAAGCCTTAAGAAGCTTTTTTAAAGCCTCTGCCTCGTTTTTTTTTTGCTCTAACAATTGTTCAAGCATTTTATCATTTTCTACGTCTTTCAACTTTTTCATCTTCATTTATTTTATCAACTTAGAATACAATTTGAATGAGCATTTTATAATCGGCTGTGTTATCCTGATCAATAAAATTCTACATGTTAGTTCAGTCCATTGTATTCTCTTAAAAAATGCATCTTGTAATAATTCTTCACAAGACTAATCACATGAATTTAATTTTAGAATTAGCAAACCATACCGTATGTGCTCTAAGAGGAGAATACCACTATACTGTTTCTATACCAATGTTCATTTAAACCATATCGGCACCACTACAAACAACTATACAATACTGGCCTATTGACAATTAACACAAGAAGACATCTCTACTTAAATAATGATATTCAAATGAAGTTTGAATGAATAAAGGCTTCTTTTTAAGGGAAAGATTTATGTGATTGGGTATACAATTAAATGAATGGAAACATAATCATCCATTATAAACAGAGTATTTATTCTAAAAAATTGAAACAGGAGATTTCTATGAAGAGAAAAATATTTTATTGAATTTTGAGGAAAAAGAGGTGCTTGATTCTTTTTTACGATCATTCTTATCAAGGGACATTTTGAAATCCTTTTTGATAAAGACATATTATACATAAGCAAGTGATCCGTTACATAAGTTGGGTCCGGATGAATAATCGTACTTTATTAGAACAGAGAAACTTCCACTCTTATCACTTCTTTGAGAATTTGAGCAAAGAAAAATGATTTATCAGCAAAATCAGATTCCTGATACAGACCATTTTTTCTCTTCACTTACTTTCATTCATATGATTATTTCATTTTAAGGAATTCATGATTTATTAATGCCTTGATGAAAAGTAACAACCAAGTGAAACGAGCTCATGAATATTTTTAATATGAATAAAAAATCAGTGGTTCTAACACAGATAAACGACTTCCGTCGCGAAGAAATAAAGCTCTTTCAACAACTTTTATTTGTGCGACGGATTTACACGATGCAAATAACCCGAGCTTGCAGTCACTTCATGACTTTAGCACGGGCTATTAATATTTGAGCCCTCTGGGCTCATTCCCTTCAGCAATAGTAATCACTAAACAAATAGGCGCGATTTGTCGGCCTGCCCTGAGGCGTGTCACAGTTTTCCAACAAAGCGAAGACAAGGATCAGTCTGACTTGATTTTTATTCGTAAAACATATTTCAAAAGGTGCCCATGAGCCCTTCGGGCTTGTTTACTTTTTATTTAAGAACCGAGCAAAAAGAGTTCGATAAAACACGAGTAAGTTTCTTCACGAATTATACTGGATATTGAAAGCCAATTCCTATAATTCGTTCAAATACAAGACAAGATTTGTTTCCGTATTGGTTAGCTTTAATTTTTTACGTATTCTTGATCGCTTCACTTCCACACTTTTCACAGATTGATGAATAATCGAAGATATTTCTTTACTATTCATATTGAGCCTCAGGAAGGCACATATTTTTAACTCGGCAGGCGTCATATCAGGAGCAATTTCTTTTAGATTCCTAAAAAAATCGAGATGTACCTGTTCAAACCTAAGTTCAAATTCCTTCCAAACTTCCTGATCAGCACCTGCCTGCAGATCAAAGATAATCCTTTGAAGGGGCTCCATATTCTCTTTTTTCAAGTGGGTTTTGAATTGTAACAGCCGTTTCGAAACATTTCCGATCAATTCATTTTTTTTCAGAAGATACATCACATTGGTAGTCAACTCTTTATTCTTCACTTCCAAATCCTTCTCCAAATTCTCCTTTTCTAAAGTGATACGACGGGCCCGGTTTTTTATAAAACCATATAGCAATCCGGTAATAATCATTCCCAATACCAAAATAGCAATCAGGAAGTAATAGATTATCTCCTTGCGTTGCTGTTTTACCTTGCGATCCTTTTCCATCTTATCAAACTCGTACTGCATTTGAAGGCTGGTAATCTCCTTCACAGAGGTTTCATTTACAAGGCTATCGCTGTAATGATGGTAGTTCCGATAGGCCTCAAAAGCTTCATCCGTTTTGCCCAGTTTCTGATAAAAATCAGAAATTTGCTTATAGGACTCCATAGTGGATAACATTGCACCTGCCTCATTGGCTAGTTCCAGCGCCTTTTGTGTGGTAGCCACCGCCTGTGAATAATCCTTAATTTGATTATAATACTCAGCCAGAAACAGGTAGGAACGTGCCATCCCATTTTTATCGTTTATTTGTTCCCGATGGTTCAAAGCAAGCTTCATGTACTTTAGTGCCACCTCTTTTCGCCCCATTTCCAGAGAAACTTTTCCCAAATTATTGTAGATAACCCCCAAATTATACTTGTCATCAAACTTTTGAGCACTTTCAAGGGCTTTTAAAAAGTAACTTTCGGCAATTTCAAACTCCTCTTTTGTGTCGTAGCAATTCCCAATACTATTGTAAAAAACATGCAACTGAGAATGATAAGAGGAATCCCCCTGTTCCTGGATTGTATTCTGCTGTGTTAGGGCTTCTTTATAATGTTCCAGAGCCTTATCGTAGTCCTCCAAACGATAGAATATACTACCAATATTATGCTCCAAACCCACCAGAAATCTACTATTTCCGGTTTCTTCAAAGATCTTTTTACTCTTTAGGTAATTCTCCAGAGAGCGATCATACAGGCCTTTCCGCAATAAGACATCTCCCTTCTTTTTATAGGAAGAACCCTGCAAACCTGAAAGATTATTGCGATTTGACATCTCAAGAGCTGAATTGACATACTCAAGACTTCTTTTAAAATCGGTGTATTGGAATTGATCAGAAAGTTTCAGGAGTATTTTGATTTTCGAACTATCCTGAGAAAGACTTTCCAGCTGCATCGTCAAACTATCTACCACAAAA
>NZ_JBFFKR010000078.1:0-13402 GCF_041555295.1 Ancylomarina sp.
CTTCTGATATATTTTACCAAGGTGATAAGGAAATTCATCATCATCGGTATAAATCGATTTTGCCTTTTTCAAATACTCAAGTTGCGAACTTCTGTTGCCTGTTTCGTAAAAAGCACGGTTAATTAGTATGAATGCATCTCTTATCGTAGAGTCCAGCTTAATGGCAGTTTTAAGTTTGATAATGGCTTGCGAATAACCTTCAGCTTTAATGTAGGCATCTGCCTGATTGATAAAAGATACGGCTTTGTTGCGATCTTCGGTGCTAACCTGTGAGTACAAAGAGTTGAAGGTGATTGTAAATAGAAGACAGAAGAATAATGATTTCATATTGGTGTGTTAATTAAATGTATAGGATAAAACAATCCCGAAGCTAAAAGGAGATCAGTATTGTTTCTATTCTCAGTTAATTTCCTCAAAAACAATTGGTTCGTTAAATTTTTTAATGATTGTATTGAAATAGTTTTTAAGTCCCCCATATTCTTGAGGCTTATAGATACTCTTCTTAAAGCTGTAGGTACCTTGAACGACAATATTATTCTCATTTTTCACATATTCCAGTTTTATCTCAGCCAGCCCGTTATCCATCAGATAATTTTTAGGCAGTAATTTTATCTGATAGCCATCTGGGATGTTTATTTTAGATTCAAAAGTTTTGGTTCTCGCATATATTAAATCGACAGGATAAGCTCGTCTTAGTTCTTTTAGTTTATTTTCTTTTATTGGGAAATCCAAAAAAGGCAATACTATAAGTTTGTTTCCAATTTTTTCGACTGGGCTTTCTCCTTTACAATTGATGATATAGGCTAGATTATTTCGCTCATAGTTGAGGGTTGAGATGCTATGAATCTCAGATAAGCCTTTTTCCATCAATTGCTTTTTCAATTTGATTGTGTCGTTTTTGTAAGATTTTTTATAGCCTAAGGACTCAAATTCATTGGAGTGTATGGACAGTTTTGTTTCTGCGCTTAGATTTTCAGTATTAATGTCAATATTTAAGATTTTTGTATCCAAAGATTTGATATTATTGTATAAGCTAATCCAGCTTGTTTGATCTTCATTTACAAGCAATCCTTTGCCATTAATACATCTTATGGGTATTCTATTGTAGGCTATTAGACTATTGGTTCCATCAGTAAGAAAGCTTTTTTTATCACCTTTAACCATTACGATAGTATAGTTAAAGAAATGGGAGAAAGAATAGTTTCCTTTTATTTTTCCGTTATTTCGCGTACTCAGAATTATAGGTTGGGCATCGATGCCTGCAGTTTTAAGCAGGGCACACATAAATAGGTTGATATCGGTAGAATTACCGGTTTTTTGCTCATAAAATTCTTTAGGTTTTTTCGAAGCATACTTCGAATTGACACCGTTCCAGTCGAAGTTTGTTTTGATATAGTTGATAATGGCCTTTTGTATGTTTGTTTCGTTTTTATCCGTAATATCGATTTCATATTCAAGTATCTTCTTTGCTAATTTTCCACTTTTCTTTAAATACTTACCAAATTTATCATGATCCAATAAATCTTCGCAAAGCCTGGGCCAAGTAGATATAATTTCTTCAGTAGATCCTTGTGGTCTACGTATCTTTGCTAACTGAAAATCCATTTTCATTAGATAGTCTTCAGCAGAGCTGATATAGGATTTATCTCTGAATGCAGGAATATCTTTCATCGCATAGAGATGTATTTTATCTTTGAATTCAATACCGTTACCTATGTTAACACCGTGATTTTCAACAATGGTTCCCCACGTTCTTGTGTTTTTTGATACCACGGATTCCTGACGGTCAAATCTTGAAATACCTTGAACGATGAATGCGTATTCATAAAAAGGGATCATGTTTACATTGTATTCGCTATAAATTGTAGGTATTTGACTTTGGAAAGCCCAATCGGGTAGGTTGAATAAAAAAGGCGTTTCCAATACATATTTGTACTCTATTATTGAACCTTCCTTAACATCCGGGAAAACAAACTTTTTTGTTTTCCAATTGTTGTTGATTTGCTCCTCAAATATCGTACTTTGATCCAATGCTTTTTTTATGAGAATCCCATTTTCAATATTGTAGCAGTATGCCTCAATTGATTTGATATATTCAGTTTTACCAAATCCATCTACATAAAAAGGAATGGATACTTCAGAAAACTTAATCCCGCTTTTATCAAGTATTTTTATGCGTTTTTTTCTTGTAAATCGGATGTTGTATCCTCCACGATCGGTATCAAAAAAAATAGATTTCCCGATATCAAATACAACAACGGCGTCAGCCTTGGGATCTTTTTTATAAGTTTTAAGATTCTGTTCGTATGGGTTTATTATTCCAATTTTCATGTCATTTTGCTGGGAAAAACCGAAGCTCGACAATAAAAATAAAACGATTAGGGGGATGTAGGCTTTATTCATTATAACTGATTTAATATGATGACAGATTTCTTGGTTGATTTTTTAATTTTTTCAGTGAAATTAAACAAATCGGGATATGCCTCGAGAGAATAATTTCCTTTGTTTAACTGAAAATTTCGGATTAAAATAAGCTGGTCATTTGATCTAGTAAAGTGTTCGGTGTAACTTCCATATTTAGATTCGATGTTGATATTTTCGGGTATTTCAACTTTGAATTGATTGGTAAATGGTAAATTGTAGATTATGGAATCATTTTGATTTACAGGGTAGTTAATTCTAACAGGATTCTTTCTTGAAGCAGGTTTCCCAAGGTCAAAATATGGTATGGCTAAAGGCCTCAAAACGATCATGTCGCCAATTTTTCTTACTTGGTTTTCGACTTTTAAATCTATACTTAACCTTAGACGTCTATCTTCACGGCCTTCCTGATGGAACTTCCAAGTATCAATTTCACAATTGCTTAGTGGTAAGCCACCTTCAATATATTGCTTTTGTTCTGTTTCATCAAGTTCATATCTCACGTATTGATACGTATCAAAGGCTTCTCCTTTTAGCTTTTTTGATACATGAAGATTGCCTTTCCCTTCTATATCTAAGTTAAAAGTATATATGTTTTGTACCAATACATCATTCAATTTTAATGGCTTCGTTTTAACAAGTTTTGTGTCTGAGCCATTAACCATTAGTCCATATCTGTCTTGAGTGAAAGTACCCAGGTAATTGTAGGGGGAATAACTGGCCGTATTTTCCAACCATAGACTGTCTTTCCCTAGGGGAACATTCAGAATAACATGGTTAAATTGTTGGGAAGGAGTTTTCTTAGTAATTTTGACGGTATTACTTCCAGCATTAATAAGAGTATAAAAGGAATCAATACCAGCATGCTTTAGCAAGGCCTTCATGTAGATGGTTAACGCTTTACAATCCCCATATTTATTCTCGCAGACATAGGTAGCGGGGTAGGGTTTTAATCCTCCAATATCAATCGCAACATTTATGTATCTGGTATTGTCCTGCAAATAACGATAGAGTATTTTAACGATCTCTCTTTTGTTGGATATTCCCTTAATGAGTTTATCAATTTTTATTTTTTCCCTTGTCGTCAGAATGTCCAATCCTGCATTTAGTTGTTCAATCCATTGACCATAGGATACCCAGGATTCGAAACTTCCCTCGACCCCGTAATTGAAGTGTTTGGGTATAATTTTAACAGATGGAATTAAAGTCTGTGTAGGAGGAGAGTAGGATTCGCTCAGGATTGCAGGCATGTTTTTGGATTCCCAATAGTGAATTTTATTTTCCTCTGTCTCATTCCTATCGTGTCTTAACTCATTTGAATCGTTTATCGTGACGTCGTAATTTTTGGGCAAGATTACTTTTAGAGAAGCTTTTTGTACAGGTACATTTGTGTTTACCAGAGGAAGCCAGTATGCTACAAAGAGGAACTTGTTCTGGGTTTTTCGGTATGTATATTTAATTCTGTAGGGATACTGGTTCCATTTCAGGCTGAATTCTTTTACCCATCTGTCTTGATAAAAAGCGCCTCGTGAGATATCATTTCGAGTCGTGATCTCCTTCTTTTTTAATTTACGGATTGTCTGTCCATTGAGATCTAAGATTGAGGCTTCTAAGATGTCTAATTTGTCTTTTTCCTGATATGGAATTTCAATGTCCGAGATCCAGTCTGATTCTTTCTTGTTTATCTGGATGATATAGGATCTTTCTTCTATAAGTTTATTTTTATTTACCTCTATAGTTGTTGAAAAGTCTATAATTTCGCATCCTGACTGTCCTAAAGACACTTCGGAAGAAATTAGTAGTATAATGCATAAAAAGAATCCAATTGTAAATGACTTCAATAAAAGAGGTTTCATAGGGGGGATAGATCAGTGTTTATGTCAAATATAAATGTTTTTCATAAACATACAATTGAAGTTCTTTATTTATAAAGAGTAAAGGAAATAAAACAAAATCAGCCAGCTCGATTGATCGAACTGGCTGATTTTTCTTGCGTGCTTGGGGCACGATCATATGGGGATTTAGGTTATTTCTGAAACGAAGTACGAATATAGTACAATAATTTAAATAACCTATGATTTTGTTAAACGATTCCAGAGAATCCCATAAAGGCCATAGCCAATAATCCAGCTACAATAAGAGCTGCAGGAGTTCCTTTAATACCCTTAGGCAGATCAATTAAGTCAAGGTGTTCACGAATACCGGCAAATAATACAAGTGCCAGTCCAAAACCGATGGCTGATGCTCCTGAGAACACAACAGCCTCCAAAAGGTTGTAATCCTTCTGAATGGTCATGATAGCCACACCAAGAATTGCACAGTTGGTTGTGATTAATGGTAAAAACACACCCAATGCTTGATACAAAGGAGGACTTACTTTTTTAAGGATGATCTCAACTAACTGCACCAATGCTGCAATCACCAGAATAAAGGTGATGGTTTGCATGAAACCAATACCAAAGGCATCCAATACAAATTTTTGAATCAGGTAAGTCACAATGGTTGCCAGAATCATAACAAAGGTTACGGCTCCTGTCATACCCACAGCGGTTGATATTTTTTTCGATACCCCAAGGAAAGGACAAATTCCAAGGAACTGAGCCAAAACAACGTTATTAACGAATATGGCTGATATAATAATTATAATATACTCCATGATTATTTCTCCTTAAGCTTTTCTTAATCGGTTAATAATTGCAATCAGATAGCCCAATGCTAAGAAAGCACCTGGCGCCAATACGAATATTAGCATGCCATAATTTTCTTTGAAAATAGGGTAATCAAACACCTTGCCCGTTCCCAATAATTCTCGAACGGCTCCCAGCATGGTTAGTGCCATAGAGAAACCCAATCCCATACCAGCACCATCGATAATGGAAGGAACCAATTTGTTTTTGGAAGCAAAAGCTTCTGCACGTCCCAGTACCACACAGTTAACAACAATCAGTGGAATAAACACACCTAGTTGTGCATGAAGTGCAGGTACATAACCGGCCATTACCAGATCAACTATGGTTACAAATGATGCAATAATCACAATAAATGAGGGAATCTTAACCTTGTCAGGAATCATGGAGCTCACAAGTGAGATCACCAAGTTTGACATGATCAGTACGAAGGTCGTAGCCAATCCCATTCCCAATCCATTGATAGCCGAAGAGGTTACACCAAGGGTTGGACACATACCCAGAAGTAATACAAACACTGCATTTTCCTTGAAAAATCCTTTTGTAAAATTTTGCCAGTTATTCATGACTTGTGTCCTCCTTCGTTTTGTTTTTCATATACTCGTTGTAGCCTGTTTGTATCGCATCCAGGAATCCACGAGAGCTGATAGTTGCTGCTGTAATGGCATCGATATCGCCACCGTCCTTGCTTACTGTGAAATTAGTTGTGCTTGGATTTTTTCCGATGATACTTTTTGAGTCACCTTTTGCGCTTCCTTTTGAGTCACCAGATTTAATGCCTACCAGTTTGCCTAGTTTTTCAACCATACTGAGTCTCACTTTTGTTGGATCAACAGGTTTGAACCAATCAGCCATTTTTGTTCCCAAACCTGGCGTTTCTTTGTGTTCCAAAACTGAATAGTTGTTGATGGTACCATCGGGTAAGAAACCCACCATTACCCAAACATAGCCAGAGAAGCCTTGAGTTGTGAAGGTTTTTACGGCAGTTCCAACTAAAGTACTATCCATTTTGGCAGGATAGAATTCCAGTTTATCGCCACCAGACATTTCCACTTCATACATATCATCGCTAGGATTGTTGTTGAAAGTAGGGACAACCTCTTTAATTGCTTTTAATTTTTTTGCCAGCTTAGCTGTGGCAATCGGTTCTTTGGTTAGTTCGTAAAGCCCACCCAAAGCAGCTGATGCTACTAGTGTTATTATAAACAACACCAGAACCATATTTATAAATGTAGATTCTTTTTTACCAGCCATGATTATTTCCTTTTTTCGCCGAAACGCTTAGGTTTAACAGATACATTAATAAGTGGTACAAATCCATTCATGATGAGAATAGCAAATGATACCCCTTCAGGATAAGCTCCAAATACACGAATCACAACGGTTAATAAACCAATTCCAATACCGTAGATCAACATGCCTTTATTCGACATTGGAGAAGTTACATAGTCGGTTGCCATAAAAATAGCTCCCAACAATAAACCACCTGTTAGAATATGGAAAGCAGGCCCTGCATAAGCTTCGGGATTAGCCAGATTTAGAATGCCAGAGAATATCACGACTGTTCCAATAATTGAAACAGGAATATGCCAAGTGATGATTTTCTTAACCAACATGTAAATTAGTCCAAGAACAAGAGCTGCTCCAGCAACCTCACCTAAGGACCCGCCCATGTTTCCAAGGAACATATCCATATTAGATGGAAGTTGAGCCAGTAGATCCGTTAAAGAATCTCCTTTGTTTAATCCTTCTTTGATGATAGCTAGAGGTGTAGCACCTGTTTCAGCATCGAAATAAGAGGTTTCAAAACCAAGAGCTTTAGGCCAGGATGTCATTTGAACAGGGAAGGAGATCAAAAGGAAAACACGACCCACAAGTGCCGGGTTGAAAATATTGTTTCCTAATCCTCCAAAGGTCATCTTTCCAATACCAATAGCAACTAAAGCACCAATAATGATGATCCAGATAGGCAAGTTGGCAGGCATATTAAATGCCAAAAGAATACCAGTAATCAATGCTGAACCATCCTTAATAGAAGGTTCTACATTTAGTAAATATTTTTGAATTAAGAATTCGAAAAGGTAACATGATGCAACGGCAGTAAGGGTCACAATAAGGGAACCCAAACCAAAGTAATAGAATGATAATAGAAGAGCCGGAAGCATCGCAAAAACCACACCATACATATTCTTTTGTATGGAATCGCCACTGTGAATATGTGGCGATGGTGCGACAAGTACTTTGGTGTTCATATTTTTTTAATTAAAAAGTTTAAAGTATAAAGGTTAAAGTGAAAAAAGTTAAAGTAATTGAATAAAAGGTGATTTTTTAAACCTTTCATTCCTTTATCCTTCAGCCTTATTTCCTTGAACGCATAATCTGACCAACTTTGCCTTTACCCAATCGGATATAGTCTAAAAGAGGTCGGGTTGCAGGACAGGTGAAACTACATGAGCCACATTCCATACAATCCATAATGTCATCTTTTTCAAGTCGCTCGTATTCTTTTTTGTCAGCCAATACCATTAATAAATAGGGTTCTAATCCCATAGGACATACCGAAACACATTTACCACAGCGAATACAAGCCTTGGTGGCTTTTCGCGCTGTTTCTTCGTGAGCCAATAAAAGTAGTCCCGAGCTTCCTTTGGTTAAAGGCACATCAAGGCTAACCAATGCCTTACCCATCATTGGACCACCGCCAACAATCTTAGCTGTATCCTCAGGTAAGCCACCAGCTGCTTCAATAATGTCGCTGACAGGTGTTCCTACTCTGAATTTCCAGTTAGATGGACTCTTCAATGATTTACCTGTGATTGTTGCTACACGTTCGAATAAGGGTTTGTTCTTTTGAATAGCTTCGTAAACAGCAAAGGCTGTTCCTACGTTTTGTACCACAGCACCCACTTCGATTGGAAGCGCTCCAGATGGAACTTCACGTTTCATAATGGCAGAAATCAATTGCTTTTCACCACCTTGAGGGTATTGGGTTTTTAAAGGACAAACTTCAATACCTGTATATTTTGTTGCCACTTGAGTCATATGGGCAATGGCATCAGGCTTGTTATTTTCAATACCGATGATGGCTCTGTTGACTCCTAAAGCTTTCATTAGGATTTCGGTTCCCACCATAACTTCGTCAGCTTTCTCAAGCATCACTCTATGGTCAGAAGTTAAATAAGGCTCACACTCAACTGCGTTTATAATAAGTACCTCAGCCGTTTTGCCTGGAGGAACTGATAGTTTCACGTGAGCAGGGAAAGTTGCTCCACCCAACCCAACGATACCAGCAGCGCTAACACGTTTGATTATTTCCTCTTTAGTATAATTAATTTCTGTAACAAGCTCTTTACTTCTGTCGATATGCTCTAACCACTCATCGCCTTCAACCTTAATAATGATAGAAGTACGGCGGAAACCAGTTCCATCCATCACTTCATCAACCTTAAATACCGTTCCCGATACCGAAGAGTGAATGTTGGCAGATACAAAACCTGACGCTTGAGCAATAACTTGACCGACTTTAACCACATCGCCTTTTTTGACGATAGCTTTAGCAGGTGCACCAATATGTTGAGCAATTGGAATAGTCGCTATTTGAGGAATTGGCAATTCTTGGATTGCGCTTTGGGCAGAAAGTTTATTTTCTTCCGGATGAATTCCCCCTATTGAAAATGTTTTTAACACTGATTGTCCTCCTATTTATTTGTTATCAGATGTTCCGTTCTCTTTGTCTTCGCTTTTTGCAGCTGTATCAGCTTCAGGCTTTGCTACTGATTTTGCAACTGGTTTTACAGTTTCTGCAGTAGGTTTAGCAGCGGGCTTTTCTTTGCGAGGTGGAAAGTTTAACTCGTGAATGGCGTTTGTTGGGCAAACTATAACACACTTACGACACAGCTTACATTTGTTGTAATCGATATAGGCCAAGTTGTTTTCAAGTGTGATGGCGTCGAATGGACATTCTTTCACACATTTACCACAACCAATACAAGCAACTGAACAGGCTTTTTTAGCGATACCACCTTTGTCCTTGTTCACACAGGAAACAAAAATACGACGACTTTTAGGGCCTTTCTTTCTTAGTTCGATGATGTTGTTTGGACAAGCCTTAACACAAGCGCCACATGATACACACTTGTCTTCGATAATAACAGGTAAGCCAGTTTTTTCATCCATATACATGGCATCGAAATTACAAGCGTCAACACATTCACCTAAACCTAAGCAACCATATTGGCAACCCGTATCTCCTGAGTACAACGAAGCTGCAATAGTACAAGAAGCCGCACCATCGTAAATATTGGTTTTCGGACGATTTTCGCAAGTTCCATTACAACAAACAACTGCAACCGTTGGGTCTGCAGCTTTTACTTCGTGTCCTAAAAGGGCACCAACATGAGACATGACCGCGGCTCCACCAACAGGGCAGTTTAAGTTTGATATGTCGTCAGCCTTAACTAATGCTTCAGCAAAAGCTCTACATCCCGGATAACCACATCCTCCACAGTTTGCTGCAGGCAATGATTCTTCTACCTCGTCGATGCGAGGATCTTCGTATACTTTGAATTTTTGCGCTACAAAGTAAAGGATGATTGCAGCAGCAACTCCAATAGCACACAAAGCAATAATCGTGATAACTATAATGTTCATTGTTTTTAGATATTTACAATTTTATGTATAGTGAATGAAAACGTTTTCTTAAGTCGATCTTTAAAAAAATAAAGAAGACTATAATAAGGTATTAAGATGCCTAAAGCTACCAAACCACTTGCTAGTTCGTTGGTAAATGCTGAAGCGATAAATAGAGTGATTAATACTAAAACGAAGGGAAGAACATAGGCTAACATTAAGGCCAACCAGCCTAAGGATTCACTGTAGACAACTTTTACTTTCTCGCCAACTTCAAATGATTTGCTATAATCAATGATGTCGATGTTCTTTTCTTTCATATCAGACATGGAGCAAGCCGACTTGGCATGGCATCCCGAACAGGCCGATGCATTGAGTATACTAACTGTTATTTTCTCGTTTTCTATCTCAGTAATGGTTCCGACGTGATCTATTTGCTTGTTGTTCTGCATGTATTTTCGTCTCGCTGTTTAGCTGTGTGAACTTTAATTTTAGTTTATATGAAATTGAAGTTGAAAATTTAAAGTTAACGAATTATCTGTCTAATTAATAAGTGTTTATGTGTCGTTATTCAACATCTTTTAGATCCATAATTTTTATCACACATCAGCAAAAATAACACTTTAGGTCAGATAGCATCAGGAGCCTGGTTTATTTATTATCTGTTTAAATAGAGGGAGTTCGCCTCTTTTGTAAACTAGAGATAGCAATTTTTCATCTATCTGTGTTGAACACAGTCTGTTTGAGGAATTAGAGAAAAAAATCATTATTTTGTGTATTCCTGAAATGCTTTTTAATTTAGAATGATTTTAAGATAAAGATGCTGTTATAGCCCTTCTATCATATGTGTGATTAATTATTTTGATTGTTTAATCTCATCAGTAAAGAAAATGTGAGTCTGTGTATTTTGTTTTAAATGAGTGAGTTAATTTGTGGTGAATACAAAAAGCGGAACCTGCACACTGCAAGTTCCGCTTTTATGTGTTTCTAAGATGGCTTTAGAAATTGAATTTCAGAGCCACATATGGCATCACAGAATTGTCAATTTTGTATTTTCCATTATCTTTTTCAACCCAAGCCCAACGGTAGTCAATACCTGTGTAAAGGATAGGACTAATTTTGTAAGCGAAACGTATAAGAGCAAGCGAGTTTTCATCAAACTTGAAAGCATCATCAAGTTTGATTAAATTTCCTTTGCTATAACTACCTTCAATCAGGATTCTATCGAAAAGATCTTTAGTTCTTAGATGAAGCTGCATGAAGGCTGGCGATGTTTCGCTGATATCATCGGGGAGTAATAGGTTACCTCCAACAATAATTTTATCAAGAATACTTGCATTTAATGAGGCGTAGATACCTTCTTGTTTTTCTGCCCTTCCTAGCTGAGCAATTTTAGCATCTTTGTTTAACTCATACATGGCATCGAAGAATTGAGGTATGTAATTGTCGCTATACCAAAGGCGTTCAATGCGAGCATTCAATTTAAATAAGTTACCAATGATTTTCATATTAGCATTTAAACCAACACCCATTCCTGTGCCATTATCGTAATTTGCCAGTGTTTCAGGAGCAGCAAAATAAGTTTTCAAACTGTCAGATTCAACTTGTCTCAATTGGCTATAATGTGCATACCATTGAAGGTTGAAAACCGACGAATTAACTAATGTGATTCCCATATCGATACTCCAGGCACTCATACCATCCTCAAGAAAATGGTTGATGTCGTTGCTCTCATCGTAACGCTTACTTTTATCCTTATCCTTCACGTAGGTGAAACCCATATCAAGGGTTTTAATCACTGGGATTTCGCTGGCACCAAAAGGACGCACATAAGGTCGGATAGCGAATAAGTTGAAAGAGCCTGTGTTGAAATCGCTATACATACCTTCTACACCAAACATTTTTTTGATGCAGATATCGTAGCTGATCCCCGTTTTACGTTTCTCAAAACTCATAGAATTGCTGTAGTTGTTTACCAAGCTACCATAACCTACATGCTCACCTCTTAACTGGCCAACTTTAATATATACAGGATCTTTCTTCTTTTTGCCATAGCTTAAGTATGAAATCATTCGCAATAAACCAGTTCCCCCTTTAAATTCATCGGTGAACATTTTGCCGTCGTCTAAATTGAAATAAACAGGAATATCAAATCCAACACCCACTTTGCCTAGTCGTAGTTCCGGGTTAAGACGTACACCTGCATAGTTTTCTCCTCCAATTCGAGCAAAGCCGAATGCTGATGAAAATACGCTAACAGAATCTAGTGAATTGAGATTGTCAAAAGAGCTTTCAAACTCAAAATTAACTTGTGAATTCGCTTTCTGCGGGACTAAAAAGGCACAGAAAAGGACAGCTAAAATAAATGGGGTAAATTTTCTCATGGTGTATAGGTTTGTTTATTTTTTTTTACGGATACCACCCAAAAGTCAAAATAGAAGGATGGATTGAATATTATTAATTTTGATATATAATTTGATTTTAACTGATGACACTCCAGTTGAATTGTGCTTTACTGAGACGTTTTACTTGCTTTGCTAGTGTAAAATTGACCTCTTTTTCGAGCATAGGATCTTTATCAAGTATACTTTGAGCAATGTCACGAGCGTATTGCAAAATTTGACCATCCTTTGCCAGATTGGCGATTTTAAGATCGTAGGCAATCCCACTTTGTTGTGTGCCTTCAATATCACCAGGTCCTCTCAGTTTTAGGTCCACCTCGGCAATTTCAAAACCATCATTGGTTCTTACCATGGTTTCAATTCGTTTTTTCGATTCATTTGAAAGTTTGTAGCCCGACATGAGAATACAGTAGGATTGATCAGCTCCACGTCCCACACGTCCGCGAAGTTGATGTAGTTGTGACAATCCGAAACGCTCAGTACTTTCAATGATCATGACTGAGGCATTGGGTATATTTACACCGACTTCAATAACTGTAGTGGCTACCATAATTTGAGTTTCTCCCTTGGCAAAGCGTTGCATTTCGGCATCTTTATCAGCAGGTTTCATTTTGCCATGCACCATACTGATACTATACTTTTCAGGAGGGAAAAAACTAGCGACAGATTCGTAACCTTCTTCAAGGTTTTTGTAGTCCATTTTCTCTGATTCCTTAATCATTGGATAAACCAAATAGATCTGACGTCCCAAATCGATCTGCTTTTTCATAAACTTGTAAACCTCTTGTCTTTTATTCTCGAAATAGTGAACGGTTTGAATCGGTTTACGTCCTGGAGGAAGTTCATCTATAACAGACACTTCCAAATCACCATATAGAGTCATGGCAAGAGTTCGGGGAATAGGGGTTGCCGTCATGACCAATATATGTGGCGGAATAGGATTCTTAGCCCACAATTTTGCTCTTTGTGCAACACCAAAACGGTGCTGTTCATCTATGATAACAAAACCCAGATTTTTGAATTGCACGATATCTTCGAGAAGGGCATGTGTTCCAATAATGATCTGAAGCTCTCCACTTAGCAGATGTTCGTGAATTATTTTTCTGTCTTTGGCCTTAGTTGATCCAGTCAGTAAGGCATAGTTTACATTAATACCATCAAGGAATTCAGCAATTGTTTCTAAATGCTGGGTAGCAAGAATCTCAGTAGGTGCCATTAGGCAGGCCTGACAACCATTGTCAAGAGCCATAAGCATACTCATTA
>NZ_JBFFKR010000079.1:0-13211 GCF_041555295.1 Ancylomarina sp.
AAAGCTATACGAACCTGTTGAATTTATTTATGAGTTTTTAATGGATAAATTATCATTCGATAAGGTGAACGAGGTTGTTGCTATTCATGCAACCTGTACAACGACAAAAATGGGATTAACGCCTCAGTTGAGAACTGTTGCTGAAGCTTGTGCTCAACAGGTGGTGATGCCTGGTGAAGTGGGTTGTTGTGGTTTTGCTGGGGATAGGGGGTTCAATTTCCCGGAGATCAATAAATATGCCCTTCGTAAGTTGCGACCTGTATTGGACGAAAGCAAAGTTGTTGCGGGCTATTCAAATAGCAGGACTTGCGAAATTGGTTTGAGTAATAATGGCGGTGTTCCGTATCAGTCAATTATTTATCTGGTTGATAGGGTAACTCAAGCAAAATGTTTTGCTGAAGAAATAGTTTGAGAGTAGTTAGGAGGTGTCCTGCTACTGGTGTTGTGAGCATATACATAAGACAAATCGGACTCCAATAAAAGGTTTTTATTTGACTTAACTTTTAAGGACGTTCAGATTCTGTCTTAGGTGTATGATTGATTGTTGTGAAAATGCATATAAAACAGAGCTGATATTTTAACGAAGGATTTTTATTTGACTTAGCTTTCAAAGAAGGATCAGTTTCTGTTTTTATGTGCATTTAAAACCTTGTTTTAACCCTTGCAATAAAAACCCCAAAGCACCTGAGTTTGGTTGTCGAACAAACTTGAGTGTTTTTTATAAAAGATATGATGATGAAAAAGATTGTGATGATATTAATCGTTTTTGCTCCTTTGTTCAGTTTGGCGCAAAAAAAAGAAGAGATTAAAATTAAGCTGAGTGGTTTTGTATCAGCTGAAGCCATATTGGATACCAGAAAGACAGTGAATTCACGTGAGGGAGATGTTATCCTTTACCCAACTCCAAAATCTCTTGATATCAATGGTGCAGATCTCAATGACAGATCGGAATTGTTTATGACTTCTATACACTCCCGATTGAGTGTCGGTATTTCTGGTTTTGAAGCCTTCGGAGCCAAAGGTTCAGCAACCATTCAAGGTGATTTTGTTGGGACCTCAAATGATAAAATTGGTTTATTCCGACTGCGACATGCTTTTGTGAAATTAAATTGGGAGAAAGATGAACTATTGGTTGGTAAGTATTGGCATCCTATGTTTGTAACCTCTTGTTTCCCTAAAGTGTTGCATTGGGGAGGTGGCTTGCCTTTTAATGTTTTGGGAAGAGCGCCACAGTTTAGATATACCCGTAAATTAAGTAATAAAGGCTATGCGATGTTAGCCGTTTTATCTGAAATGGATTTTAAAAGCAACGGTCCTGAAGGTGCCAATGTGAAGTATGCCCAACAAGCCAGCATTCCTGAAATTTCAGCTCAAGTCAAGTATGATTTGGCGAAGGGATTCAGTCTGGGAGCGACAGCGGGATATAAATTCTTAAAACCTATGGTTGTTAATCCTATGGGTGCAAAAACTGATCAGCTTTTATCCAGCTATCAGATGAATGCCTGGATGTCTTTAAAGACCTCAAAAATAGCTTGGAACTTGCAAACCATCTATGGTCAAAACATGTACAACTTTGTCATGCTGGGAGGTTACGGCGTAAAGAATGTGAAAGCCAATGGCGATTATGAATATACAAATATCAAAACCTCGTCTGTATGGTCTGATGTGTATACCACTACAGGAAATGTTCGCTATGGCTTGTTTGCTGGCTATACGAAAAATCTAGGAGCAGATGATGATCTGGCTAAGAATGCTGAAGGTCTTGTTGGCCTTTACAGCCGAGGATCAGATATTGACTATGTGTATCAATTTGGACCTCGTGTGGAAATCTATTCGGGTAGTTTTATGATTGGAACACAAGTTTTATACACTTCTGCGGCATATGGTTCAACACAGGTTAATGGTCAGGTTAGTGATTCAAAAGAAGTAGGAAGCACACGCTTTCAGCTTCATCTTAAATATTCTTTTTAGTACATAGTAGTTTTTAGTTAATATGTTTGTTTTTCAAAAGTGGGTTTAATGTTTCATAAACCTATCTGTTCACTAGCCTCAGCCTTTGGTTGAGGCTAATTTTTTAGAAGTCTATTCCTGATATGATTATATCAAGCTATTAATAAATTTAGTGATTAAAGATGGTTGTTGTGAGGCAATTCCTGCAATAAGACATTAAGGGCTTATTGCAGGAATTCTTTATAGGGTTTATTTATTGAGTTTTCTGAGGTAATTAACCAATAACCAGCGGTCTTCATCATCTCTTATTTTCTTTTCATAGGAAGGCATTTCATCCCGACCAAAAATGGTTTTGTAATAGAGCTCTCCATCGGTTTGAGATTGAACCTCTTTGCTGGTGAAATCAGGTATTGCAGTTTTCAATGATTTGCTTTTAGTCCCGTCTCCAATACCTGTCTTCCCATGGCATGATTTGCAATGTACCACATAGAGTGTTTGACCAACTCTACCTGAGTCTTTGTCTCCAACATAGGGGTTTTTCATTTTTTGATATTTTGCTGGTACTTCCCAGCTCTCACTTGATGAAAATGGTTTAATAAAAGCCATTAAAAATAAAGTTGAGACTCCAATTAGTACGATTACTAAAGTTCTTGTATTCATAGTTCTTATTTTTAAATGATTACTCCTTTTTAATCAGATACATCTCGTAGCAGATGTAGAAGATAATGCCCCATACTCCTAATAATAAAGCGTTGACTAAGATTAATAAAGGCAGGGGTGCATTTGCCCGTGCAGCCCAAAGCGACCTTTTCTCCTCTGATCTATCGTATAGAACGGGAATGCCCCATTTTACCTTTGTGTATATGCTGGTATCTCTTATAATTTCAGCATCTTCAATTTTTATAATGAGATTCAAATTACCTATTGAGTCACCTGGCAGATCTGAAGGAAATTGAATTTCAACCAAACCCTTTTCATCAGTTGTATTGAATCGATCCCCAACGGGTAAATTCGTAAATAAGCGTTCAACATAGAGTAAGACATCTAATTCTTCCACAGGATTGAGATCTGAACCATTTCGTTGAAAAACCTGAATAGCGACTCGCTTATCTGATTCATCATCAATAAACCTGTATTGAATTTCTGCTGATTTCTTCTGAGAAAAAACAGCAAAACTACTCAGTACAAAAAACATTAAAAAGAGTTCTCTGAGTAAAAAGTCATTTGGCCTTATGGTGATATTTTTTTTCATTTGTCAGTAGATTGATCTTCTTCGTTATCTTGATGATTGATATATTCCTGAATGGGTATGATGGGAAATAGTTTGAGCAGAACGGTAATGATGAGCAAGACACCTGCAAATGAAGCCAGGGTAATAGCCCATTCTTCCCAGGTTGGATAATAATGCAAATACGACTCATCCACATCCTGAATGGGAAGGTAAGGGTGCTGTAGTGATGGAATAACAATGAGAAATCTTTTAAACCATGCACCCATAAGAACAAAACAAGAAACAATCATGATGACAAATGGCTTGCGACCAGGCTTAAACAGCATAACCAAAATGGGCAACATGAGTCCGGGAATCTGAACCAGCCAGTACATTGTAGCATAGTCGCCACTAAAGAGTTCAGTGATATGTTCTCCTTCAACACCAACCATTTTAAAGGCTGGCCCCAGATACTCGTTGATATTGAAATACAAATACACCAAGGACAGCAGTACGAGGATTTTACCCATTTTGTCGAAATGATCATTAGTGATAAAATCTTCAAGCCTAAACGATCTGCGAATAAAAAACATGGCAATAATAATAACAGCAGCTCCCAGCATAAAGGCTCCGGAAACAAAATAGGGCCCTAAGTTGGTGCTATCCCATCCTGGGCGCCATGTGGTTGCAAACAGCCAGGACGTGATGGTATGGATGGCAAATGCCACAGGAATCACCATGATTTCGAGAATTGTAGAGGTCTTTTTTAAACGTCTCAATTGTCCAGGTTTATTTTGCCAGTTAAGAGCCAGAATTTTGTACATTTTCTGTCTCCATATTGAAATGTTTTTCAAGCGGTCGCGACAGAGAGCAATATCTGGCAGCATAGGCAGATATAATAAAAGGACACTAATAACAAGGTAGGTCATAATAACCAATACATCCCATATAATGGGAGATTGTATCCTTCCATAGATAATGACATTTAAAAAACGGTCAGGGCGCCCCATATCAACAATAATAATAACAGCTGCGCAAATGATTGCCGCAACGGCGATTATTTCTGAAATCCGGGTTAAGGGATAGGACCATTTAACTTTTGCCAGTTTTAAAATAGAGCTAACTAACGAGCCTATCAGACTGACGGCAACAAAGAATACGAAATTTGATATATATATTCCCCATGAGGTATAGTCTCTCATGGATGTGACAATTAGACCAAATCGGAGTTGTCGGTAATAGGCAAAACAACCTACGGAAATGATGATTAAAAGTGCGATGATCCAAATCTTAAAAATAGGATTTGGGCGCCCAACAGTACTTAGGAGCTTTTTTATCACATGCTCATCACGCTGCTTCATGTCTTGCTGTGTCGTGTTATTTTTAGTCATATTAGGCTTTTGTATCTTTAAATGGGAATAAGCGGTCAACCGGAGGCAGGTAATAAACATTAGGTTCTGTGCCCAATTCCTCCAGATATCTGTAACCCGCTTTATCACGAAGGAGTTTACTTAAACGGACTGTTTCCTCCCCATTTGTAACGGTATCTTCATTGGCATCACCAAAATACAGAACCCCATTAGGACAAGCTGTAATACAGTGAGGGAGTTTTTTTTCTCTGATCATATCAGGACAGAAATCACATTTTTCTACAGTCCCAATTTTGCTCGGCGTACTTGTCTCAGGAGAATATTTCATGTTCATAACCTCTTGGCTTTGTTTGGGCTTGCCCCAATTAAATACGCGGGCAGAATAGGGACATGCAGCCATACAGAACCTGCAACCAATGCACCTTTCATTATCTATAAGAACAATATTATCCGATCGTTTATAGGTCGCTCCCACGGGGCATACTTTAACACAGGGAGGATTGTCGCATTGAAAACATTTTTTTGGCATCCAGTAGGGAGCAGATCTGGGGTTGTCCTGGATTTCGAGCACCTTAATAAAAGGGCGATCAGGCGTTAAATTATGATGGTGTTCGCAGGCTCTGATACATTCCCGTGCATTTTTGCATTTGGCCAAATCGACCACCATTACAAATTTTCTTCCAGGAATGCCTTTTCGGGATTCTTCTACATTTGCAGGATGGGGATGTGCTATGGTCATATGGGCTTCATTTACTTCCATGAGTTTCCCTTCAGGTGTCATCACTTTAATAATTTTCCCTTCGGGTTTTGATGAAGAAGTACACGAGAGTAGTTTAACACCAAGTATTGAGCCCAGACCAAGAAGTCCGGTGTATTTAATCAAACTTCTTCTGGTAAAACGCTTTGTTTCCTTCTTTTTCATTCTGCAGATTTTGTTTTGATTGAAGTGATTTGTCAAGATGCCAGGTGTTTAGCCTCTAATAAATATACAAAATAATTACTCAATTATTTAATCGAAATTAACATGACCTATTCTTAAAGAGGCTTTTAAACTTGAAATTTTACTAAACGAACATCCTTTTTTACAATTAATTCATTTAGATTAATTTAAAAGTTGAGGCATGTTGATATGATGAATTATCACTATTTTTATCCATCTCATATTTAACTGGTAAAATTCCCCTTGATAGATATTGGAATTAAATGAAGTCATATTTTGTTGTCATGAAAAGAACAGATATCGATGAAAAATAAATTAGAAATAGATGCCGAAAGACTGGTATTGAGGAGGGTATGTAGAGAGGATGCAGAAGCTATATTTAAATACCGCTCAGATGCTGTGACGAACCAATATCAAGCTTGGATTCCAAAAACGATTGATGATGCTCAAACTTTTATTTCTAAGGTTGCTGAGACAATCGATGAGTATGATACCTGGTTTCAATTTGGTATTATCAATAAAGATAATGGTGAATTGGTAGGCGATTTGGGCATTCACTTTTTTGATACAGATAAGTTTCAGGTTGAGATTGGTTGTACGCTAGCAAAAAGTCATCGGGGAAAAGGATTGGCCTCTGAGGCTTTAAAAGCCATTATTAAGTATCTTTTTGAAGATTTGAATAAACGACGCATCACTTGTTCTATCGACCCTCAAAATCAAGCTTCTATTAAGATGGTTGAAAGACTTGGTTTTAGAAAAGAGGCACATTTTAAACAGAGTGTTTTGATTGATGGTGAGTGGTATGACGATGTGATTTATGCTCTTTTGAAAGATGAGTGGAGCAAGTAATTAAGCTTTGTCATGACCTGTTCATAAGCTTATTAAGTTATTTTTGCTGAGACTTGTAGATGTTTTTTTTTGCATAATAAAATTTGTTGGAAAGCCCTGAAAGGGTAATACTTGAATAACCGTCCATGCAATGGACGGTACATAGTAATCAGAATGAAAATCCCTGAAAGGGGTTAATTATTTTCGATTAACTGTTTTCCCCCTTCATGGAAAATGTTTTTGCAGCATTACAATCACCTATTCTATATGTGGTTACTTAAATTTAGCCACCTTCGGGGCTATTTATATGATTTTAACAAATAATATAGAACCCCAGTAATCTGTGAAAACCGAGCATGCGAGCTCGACGAAGTCAATTTGTGTAATCTGTGGTTTAAAATAAAGAACAGTTTTTTGAATGGATAAAAGTAGAAGCCTGCGGTTTGAGCGAATATATTTCAAAACAATTAACTGCGAAGTACACGCAGATCGCTAAGTTTGTTAAAAAAGTACAAGATGTAAATCAACTTCGCGTTCGTTGCGTTCTCTGTGGTAAAAACAAATACGAGTTTATCATTATATAATTAAGTTGTTAAAGTAGCCTATGAAACGAAAGACATCATTTGGAACGATGGAGACCTTGTTTGAGAAAGATGGACAGGTTGTAAGTGAGATTCTTGTATTCGAGAAAGAAGGTAGTGGGCACAAACACCCCCTTTGGGAGATATGCTACGTAACCGAAGGGCAAGGCATTATTGTAGATGGAGATAATCGCGAAGAAGTAAAGAAAGGTTCGGTCTGCAAAATTTCGCCTAATACCAATCATTGGATGATTCCTGAAGATCATATGGAGGTCTTATTGGTCTATTCGCCCAATCCATAGAAATCGAATCGCAGCTTTGTGGTCATTATCCTTAAAATAGTCGTATTTTTGCAGATCGATGATGGCTTAATTTGAGCCGATCGAATATTGATTATTCAAATTACAGATTATAAAGCTATGCTTCCAGATAAGAAAGAACACGCTAAGATAAAATCAAGATTACACCCTCGCAATAAGAATAGAGAGCGTTACGATTTCAAAGAATTACTAAAGTCATGTCCTGACTTAAAGCCTTTTGTGATACCGAACAAGTACGACGATCAATCTATTGATTTTGCAGATCCAAAGGCCGTGAAAATGCTGAATAAGGCTTTGTTGATGCATTATTATGGCTTGGAGGAATGGGATATTCCAGAGAACTACTTATGCCCACCAATTCCTGGTAGAGCTGATTACATTCACTACATTGCAGACCTTTTGTGCAGTAGCAATTTTGGTGAAATGCCCAAAGGCGAGAAGATTACCTGTCTCGATATTGGTATTGGAGCCAATTGCATCTATCCAATTATAGGACGTACAGAATATGGCTGGTCTTTTATTGGAACCGATATTGATCCTATTGCTCTAGCTTCTGCTAATAAAATAATCGAATTGAACCCAACGCTTAAAGGTGGTGTGGAGTGCCGACTACAGCCTAGCAGTAAGGATTATTTTTACGGTGTGTTTACTCGTGAAGAGCGTGCCGACCTGACGGTTTGTAACCCACCATTCCATGCTTCAGCAGAAGATGCACTTGCTGCTTCGAAACGTAAAGTGAATAACCTAAATGAGGAGAAAGTAAAAACACCAACATTAAATTTTGGTGGACAGCAAAACGAATTGTGGTGCGAAGGTGGCGAAGGTCGCTTCTTGAAAACGATGATTTCGGAGAGTAAGAAGTTTGGTAAGAGCTGCTTTTGGTTCTCGAGCCTTGTTTCTAAGCAATCGAATTTAAAGTTGGTCAACAAAATTCTGCAGGATCTTGGTGCTGAAAAGGTGGAGACCATTCCTATGGGCCAAGGAAATAAAACCAGTCGTATTGTGGCTTGGACATTCCTGGACGCTGAAGAGCAAAAGGATTGGAGAGAGACTCGCTGGAAGTAATTCAAAACAGATAAAAAATATAGAAGAGGATGATCAGTATTGGTCATCCTCTTTTTTTATAGAAAAAGTTAAGAAACATTTCTATTTCATTAGTACCTATAAGATTCTGATAGGATAGGAAACCCTCCTCGTTTTGTTCATTAATGTTTTGATTGATTCACCAATTTAAAACCTCCTCGAAGAAATAGTAGCGCTGATATTTTTATCAGTAGCCCTGATATTTCTTCGAGGAGGTCTTCCTCAGTCTTGTAGTAGTGCTGATATATTTTATAGTAGGCCTACTGAGTCCTTTTGTCGTGCTAATATATCACTGAGGGGGACTACTGCAACTTGTAGTAGCGCTGATATTTTTATAAGTAGCTCTGATATTTCTTCGAGGAGGCCTACTCAGTCTTATAGTAGTGCTGATATTTTTCTCAGTAGCTCTGATATTTCTTCGAGGAGGTCCTCCTCAGTCTTGTAGTAGCGCTGATATTTTTCTCAGTAGCCCTGATATTTCTTCCAGCAGGACTACTCAGTCTTATAGTAGTGCTGATATTTTTCTCAGTAGCTCTGATATTTCTTCCAGCAGGACTCCTATTTGTTGCAGTAGCGCCAATATATCTTTCAGAAGTGCTAATGGTTTATTAAACAGAGCTTGCTAATGAGAGGAGTGAAATTTATGCCATAGATTGTGACTGTATAGTTATTATGTAGAGTCTTTCTATTTTATATAGACTTGTGGTTTTACATCTGTTTATAATACTGTTTACTTGTAAGAATTCTTAATTTTAAGATTCAAATCTTGAAGGTGTTCTTATCCCTCCAATATGGCAGGATAACAAGGCCTTTTTAAATGATATATGAGAAATAACAACCATATGGTTGTTTTAAACAAGTTATAAGCAACCAAAAAAACGCAAGAATGTATAAGCACGCACATTTTTATACTTTTTCATACAACCTAATTATTGACCCTAAATCAATAAATCAAGCAGTTTATTTTGACTATAAAAAACAACGTGTCAAATTAAATATTCCATATAAAACGTACCCTTACAATCACGATTTTACTTACAAACCTATATTCTATAAAAATTCAAAAGGGACTAAAATCAATTTGCCCATAACAAAGGGAGTTTGTCCTTATCCTGTTTATGATGAAAACTTGGTATTCATTGGAACCTATATTCAAGCTAATGAAGTTTTCAGCCTGAAAGGTGCTTCATTTATGAGATTGTCGAATGACGCTACCGACAAACATTTTAAATATTCCCCCGTTGACACATTACGGTTCGAAACAGTATCTAAATTTAGTTTTGATACACCAAAGTTCATAAGTGACTTCATTGGACAACTCAGAAATCTATCTGGGCAATTTTGGCTCGGAAAACCAATACTAATGACTGAAGGAGTGACAATCGAAGGTAAAATTAAAACAAATGGTATTTTAGATAACTTCCAAATTCATTCTAATTTGATTAATGTGGTAAGGTATAACAAAGGAATACCAGTAAATCTTCAAATTTGGAAAGAAGCAATCGAGAACGTTGTAAATGAAAACAAACTTGATTTCTCAAAAAGCTTATTTTTAGATGCAATATATGAATTTGCAAATAATAACAAGAGAGCTGTAGTTTTAAATCTTGCAAATTCAATTGATATAAAGATTAATCAATTATTCAAAAGTTTGCAATTAAAACTTGATTCAGATGATGAATTTGATAGAGCAATTTTTGTTCGTAATCATAGACCACACAAAAAAGTTAGTAGCACGTATATTCCTGGTTTAATCAGCGAGTTCTTAAAGCACATCTTAAATGTAGATTACTCACTAGTTTGTCCAGAATATTTTGAATTCATAAAAACATTTTGGCTTGAAAAAAGAAATATTGTAGCACACGGTGGTGATATAGAATTAGATGATAGCGAAGCAACTAACATTCTTGATGCAAGTGAAAATCTTCTTTTGTGGTTGAATGAAATAAAAGATGAAATTAATGAAAGCTTATAACAATGTATAAAAATAATAGCCGCGACTGTAGTAAAATCAGATGTTGTAGCCCGCTCCAACTTTTGTGTATCTTGACAGGAATGAAGCACGCAATCGGCTACTATTCTTATACGAACCGTTAAAATAAAACACCTCAAATGAAAAAAAGAACTTTTGATATTATAGTCATCCTTCTGATTGCTATTTTATTAACGACGCTCAATGAGTTCGGCTTGCTTGAAAAATCAGCCAAGTTCATGTTTATCCCTATTTTAATATTCTACTATTTAGGTCAGTATTCGGTACGGAAAACTAAAAAATAAGGTAGAATTAGTAAAACACATTGATACAGACTACTAGCCGAAACCACTAAAGGGGCTTATTGGTACGGTTTTGGAAAAGTCCCATTCATGGGATTTAGGGGTAGGGAGCTGGAGCAAAGCGGAATTCGACGGAGTCTATTTAGACGTGAAAAAAGTAAAGAAAAACCTAAAAAATATTTCAACCCAAACAAATGAAGAAATTCCTCTTATTTATTTTACTGGCATGCATTTGTCAGATAACATTCTCACAAAATCCTAAAGATACAGAAGCCCCCGATCAGGCGATTTTTGTTTATGGTGGTAATATGAATCTGAAATTCACACGTTATGTCGCGGAACTGACCCAAAAGGAAGATCCCAAAATCTGCTTTGTGCCTACTGCCAGTGCCGATAACGAGAGTAATATTAAACTGTGGCAGTCCTATTGTGAAAAGTTGAATATTGAGCCTCATGTGCTAAAAGTATGGGTGGCTTCTGATGAAGCCAATCTATCATTCGAAGAACAGTTGCTGGCTATGGATGCAATAGTTGTGGGTGGTGGTAACACCTTAAACATGTTGGCCATTTGGAAAGCCCAAGGCATTGATCGGATTATGAAACAAGCCCTTAAGAAGGGAATTATCCTTGCAGGTGGATCTGCCGGTTCTATCTGTTGGTTTCAATCGGGCATTAGTGACTCACGTCCTGTGAACCTATCGGTGGTTGAAGGTTTGGCTTTTTTGCCCTATAGTCATTGTCCTCACTATGCCAAAGAAGAAAAGAAGACCCTGTATCACCAAATGATAAAGGATAAGAAAATGGCATGTGGTTATGCTTGTGACGACCGTGCTGGTATTCTTTTCAAAAATGGGAAGGCAGTTGAGTTCATTAGTCAGAGTGATTTGCATAATTCCTATATGGTGAAGATGGAAAATGATAGGGTACAGGCAAGGAAAATAGAATCAAAATACCTGCTTAAGCCCAATGCACTTGCTAAGAACGAATTTACCTCCGTATCGGTCAATAAGAAATTAAAGGATTTGTTAGATATGACCGATAAAGCGGATCCCTTATATGCATTTGTGTCTGAGATGAAAAAGGTACGATTAAACAAGGAGGGGATCAGTGAAGCTGAAAGGAATAAGGTTTTAAATCTAAAGGTTAAAAACACCTTCTTGTATGGAGATAAATTGTTGGGTGTTCTAAATGACTTTTATGACGATTTTGATGGCATGTGGTATTTTTACAAGCATAATGGGAGATGGAAAAGTATTGGAGAAGATATTGGTGGCAACACCCTATTTGAAAGTGAAATAACATTCCGGGAAAGAGCCAAAATGTGTATTGAGAGTGGAGTGAAAAAATTTAACCAGACACTAACTACTAAGAATTAAATACGAAATGAGACTAAGCATCCTAATCCTATTATTGACTACAACAATCTGTTTTGGACAAAATCATGAAAAGTATGCTGCGTGCACCAAGCAAGCAGAGAAGCTTTACGATTTAAACGAATTTCAGAATTCTGCAGATAAGTACAAAGAGGCCTTCGACTTGATTGATGGTAAAGCATCTTCTTCTTCTGATAGATATAATGCTGCCTGTTCTTATGCATTAGCTAAAGATGTTGAATCTTCTTTTTCTCATCTTTTCCGACTTGCAAAGAGCAGAGCTAAGTATAACAAGTATGGTCATATCAGTATTGATACTGATTTGAATATCCTGCATCAAGACGAACGTTGGGAAGAACTGCTTGCCATCGTAAAGGTAAATAAGGATGAGGCAGAAAAAGACTTCGATAAGCCTTTGATGGTTAAGTTAGATTCCATACACGATAAAGATCAAAAGTGCAGAGGTGAGCTTCGTAAGATTACTGAGAAGTTTGGTAGGCAATCGGATGAGTTAAAAGCCCATTGGAAAATTATCCTAGAGAAGGATTCCATTAATCTTGTCAAAGTAGAAAAGATTCTAGATGAAAGAGGCTGGTTAGGTTCTAATGTGATTGGAGGGCAGGGAAATATGACTCTCTTTCTGGTCATTCAACATTCTGATCTTGAAACTCAAGTGAAATATCTACCTATGATGCATGAGGCCGTTAAAAAAGGGAATGCTAGAGCAAGTAATCTAGCCCTATTGGAAGATAGAGTAGCCTTACGACAAGGAAAAAGACAAATCTACGGTAGCCAAATACATTCAGATAAAGAAACAGGCGAAATGTATGTGGCTCCCTTAATCGATCCTGAAAATGTGGACAAAAGACGTGCAGAAGTCGGTCTTGGAAAACTTGCCGAATATGTAAGCAATTGGAAACTAATTTGGGATGTGGAGAAGCATAAAGCACGTACAGCTAAAATTGAAGCAGTAAAAAAAGTGCAATAGTGTTTTACATTGAAAGATGAAAAGAACCATCTCGCCTTCGTGCCTCAAGCACTCCTACTTTTTAAGGAGGAGAATTTGTGTGTGTTACAGACGCGATTAATCGCGTCTGTACAGACGGTGGATATTTTCCCAAAATAAAGAATCAAATTTTCCTTTGTTGAGAAAAATAAATTAAGTAGCATTCAATAAAATGCTACTTTTGTTTTTCAAATACAAAACAACAAACGATTAGAGAGAAAGATGAGTGTAGATTTTATATTTATGTTGACAAAGGATGATCAGACCGTATCTGAT
>NZ_JBFFKR010000080.1:0-13120 GCF_041555295.1 Ancylomarina sp.
AGCGATTCCATTTGGAGTCGCTATTTTTTTGATCTAAACATTTGTTTTTATGTTACTTGTCTGGCTGTATTTTAGTAACTTGGGTATCATGTGTTATCATCTGAAATCTAATACTCTAAAACTAACAGTTCAATGATCCAGCCCTTGAAACTCATACAGACCGACCCCTTTTTAGAGAACTATCAATCAAAAATCTGTGAAAGAAAACTTGCTGCAGAGCAAAAAGAAGCAGAAATCCTTCAAGGATTAAATTCCCTTGAGTCTTTTGCCAATGGTCACCTGTATTTTGGTTTACACAGAACCGAGGGTGGATGGGTTTTTCGTGAATGGGCTCCCAATGCTAACCAAATTTTTCTGGTTGGAGAGATGAATAACTGGCAGGATTCCGGTGAGTTTGAATTCGCCAGAAAGGAAAATGGCGTTTGGGAGTTGTTTCTGGATAAGTCAGTTCTTCAGCATGGAGATCTATATCAACTTTCGGTTTATTGGAAATCAGGTCATGGTCATCGCCTGCCATCTTATGCCAATCGGGTGATTCAGGATACTGGAACTTTGGCGTATAGAGCTCAGGTTTGGCAACCCGAAACAAATTATGTCTGGCAAAATGAGATGCTTATTCAAGAGCCTAAATCACTTCTCATTTACGAAGCCCATGTTGGCATGGCTACTGAAGAGGAAAAGGTGGGTAGTTTCGGTGAGTTCAGAAAAAATATTCTGCCAAGAATAAAGCAGGCTGGTTATAACACCATTCAACTGATGGCCATACAGGAGCATCCTTATTATGGTTCATTTGGATATCATGTATCTAATTATTTTGCCGTCTCATCCCGATTTGGCACACCCGAAGATTTAAAATCCCTGATTGATGAGGCTCATGGTATGGGTATTCGAGTAATTATCGATCTGGTGCATTCACATTCTGTGAAAAACGAAGATGAGGGCCTTGCCAATTTCGATGGCAGTGGTCATCAGTATTTTCACGAGGGTGATAGACGAATCCATCAGGCATGGGATTCCTTGTGTTTCGATTATGGTAAAAATGAGGTCTTACATTTTCTCTTATCCAATATTAAGTATTGGCTGAGCGAATTTCATTGCGATGGCTTTCGTTTCGATGGCGTGACATCCATGCTTTATTTGAATCACGGTTTGGAATGTGATTTCACGTCCTATGATATGTATTTCGATGGTGGACAGGATGAGGATGGGATCGTTTATTTGGCACTGGCGAATAAGTTGATGAAACAAATTAATCCGAATTCGATTTCAATTGCCGAAGAAATGAGTGGTTATCCGGGACTTGCTGCACCCATAACAGATGGTGGCTTAGGCTTCGATTACCGACTAGCTATGGGCATTCCTGATTATTGGATCAAGTTAATTAAGGATGTGAAAGAAGAGGATTGGAGCGTTGGAACCATGTTTTGGGAGTTATCGAATAAGCGGGTAGAAGAAAAAACGATCAATTACGCCGAGTCGCACGATCAGGCTTTAGTTGGGGATAAATCCATAATATTTCGTCTGATTGACAAGGAAATGTATTGGAATATGAACAAGGGGAGCCAGTGTTTGGCTGTGGATAGGGGTATTGCTCTTCACAAGATGATTCGTTTGATCACGCTTGCCTGTTCTGGTGGTGGTTATCTCAATTTTATGGGCAATGAATTTGGACACCCCGAGTGGATTGATTTTCCTCGTCAGGGCAACGATTGGTCATATAAATATGCCAAAAGACAATGGAGTTTGGCTGATAATAAGGATTTGCGTTTTGAGGGCTTAAATAATTTTGATCAGGCTGTGATTAAGTTAACCAATAATAAATTGAGACTTATCGAGAGCCTTCCGGTTTTGACTCAGCAAGACGAAACAAACAAGGTTTTGGCTTTTTATCGGGACAATCTGCTTTTCGTGTTTAATTTTAATACAACAGCATCATTCACTGATTATGAAATTCCTGTTCGCCCAGGGAAATATCAATTGGTATTGAGCTCCGATGCCGAAGTATTTGGAGGCTTTAATCGTGTTGATGCATCACAATTATACTATTCCAAAACCTTAGTACCAATGGCAAAGATTCACAAGCTTAGCTTGTATGTGCCTTCGCGTTGTGCTTTGGTTTTTGAACATATCCCTTCTAAGAAAGTGATTTGATTTGTTAGGATGATGTGCTGATATGAGGATTCAGTCAACTTTATTTAGATATATTTGAACAAGTAGGCTTATTCTTTTTAACAGTGTTCTATCTATTAAAAATTATTTTTAATAAGCGTCAAGAAAAATATGAAACCAATCATATACCAAATATTAACCCGCTTGTTCGGAAATACCACTGAGGATTGTAGGTTGAACGGAAGCCGCAATAGAAATGGGGTAGGTAAGATGAATGATGTCTCGGCAAAGGCATTATCTGAAATCCGTAAATTTGGGATCACGCATATCTGGTATACTGGTATTATCGAACATGCACTTGTCGAGGGGTATCCCGACTATGATATTCCTGATGGAAATCCTCTGCTTATTAAAGGTAAAGCAGGTTCACCCTATGCTATCAAAGATTATTACGATGTGAATCCTGATTTGGCCGTTGATGTAGGGAGACGAATTGAGGAGTTTCAAGATTTGATAACACGAACACATCAATGGGATATGAAAGTGATAATCGATTTTGTACCCAATCATTTAGCCCGAGAATATCATTCTGATAAAAAACCATATGGGATTGATGATTTTGGCAAGAATGATGATTGTTCTAAAGCTTTTGCTCAAAATAATAACTTCTATTATCGGCCCAATGAATATTTGGTCTTGCCCGATGAGTTGTTAAAAGAATATCCCCGGATCAATTATTATGAATACCCCGCTAAAGCAACAGGAAACGACATTTTCTCAGCCCATCTTTCCAAAAACGATTGGTACGAAACTGTGAAACTGAATTATGGTGTTGATTATCTGAATGACCGAAGCAAGCATTTTAATCCGGTTCCCGACACTTGGATTAAAATGGAAAAGGTGATTACTTATTGGGCAGCAATGGGGGTGGATGCTTTCCGTTGCGATATGGCTGAAATGGTGCCCGTCGAGTTTTGGAATTGGTTGATTCCTTTTGCGAAATCTAAATACCCGCAGTTGATTTTTATTGCCGAGGTTTATGATCCGAATCAATACGATAATTATATCGACAGGGGGAAGTTCGATTATCTGTACGACAAAGTTGGTCTGTATGATACCTTAAAAAGTGTGATTCAAGGGACGTGTTGGGCATCAGCTATTAGCCAATCATGGCAGGAGCTCAATGGCAAGGATGCACATATGTTACGATTCCTCGAAAATCATGATGAACAACGCATTGCTTCGCGCTATTTTGCAGGCGATCCGTGGAAAGCAATTCCGGCTATGATTGTGACGGCAACTCTTAATAAAGGGCCGGTGATGCTTTATTTCGGACAAGAACTTGGAGAGGCCGCTGAAGGCGTTTCGGGTTTTAGTGGGGATGATGGCAGAACCACTATTTTTGATTATTGGCGAGTGCCAGAGCATCAAAAATGGATGAATCGTGGCAAGTTTGATGGAGGGCAGTTGCGAGCATCTCAGAGGGAACTGAGAAACAGATATCGTGAGATCATCGCTATAGCCCAAAAGGATGCTGTTGTAAATGGTGAATTTTACGATTTAATGTGGTGCAATCCGCATTCAGATGAGTTCAACCATTCTAAGCACTATGCTTATCTGCGTCACTCAAAAAATCAAAACTTATTGATTGTTACAAATTTTGATGATAGAGATCGTGAAGTCAGGCTTCGGATTCCAGAGCATGCTTTTAAATTGATGGGGATAGATAGAAACACAAACTTAAGATTAGAAGTAAATGGAGCAAAGTTGGAAACGATCATTTGTGAGGAGTTTACTGAAAATGGAAAAGTGTTTGAACTGCCTAAATGGGGCTATTTTGTGTGTGAAATATCTGAGGTTAGAGAATGAGGGTTTTGCGTGGTTATTCTATTACAATATCTTAATTTTTTATTAGTAAGATCTGAAATTCTGTATTTTGCTTATTTAGCGATAATGAAAACGACTGAAATTATTTCCAGTCGTTTTTTAGCTAAAAGCCAATTGAAGATTTAAATATTATATGACGCTCATAAACCTCAATTCAATTCTATCAGATTTATGATTTTAAAGCCATCTCACGTAACTGAAATCTTGACGGTGAGGCAGATTCTTGTTTTTGGCAAACATTCTGAGTCCAAAATTGAAAACTCCAGCATCTTCAAGGGGTAGAGCAAGTTTATAGAAAGCCAAACTGTTGATTTTTTTGTCAAGTACCAGCTCTCTTTTCTGTATTTCTCCTGGGTTCTCCGGATCAATAACCGATTGGAGTACCAGTTCAACACCTATAGAATCATTTATAAGTTCTTTTAAATCTAACACAACTTCGATGTTGTAGCTTTCGCCAGCTATAAATTGATTTTTTTGTGTATTAGGCGTATCTACCGAAACGACTTCGATCTTGTCCCAATGTTTTAGTATGTGTAGTTTCCATTTCGTTAAGTCTTTAACTATTTGATAGTCGTTCTCCTTCTGTTTATTAACCCTTTCAAACATTTTAGAATAGAATTTATCGCTATAGTCATCAATCATACGTTTGGTTGTATAATGTGGCGCAATTTCAGCGATACATTTCTTAATGTATTGAATCCATTTTATAGGTAATTTGCCGTTTTCACGATCGTAGAATAAAGGAATGATTTCAGTCTCAAATATATTGTAAATGGTCTGTGAATCTAATTGATCCTGGAAATCCTGATTTTCGTATGTTTTTTTCTCTGTGATGGCCCATCCTGCCCCTTCTTTGTAGCCTTCGAGCCACCAGCCATCGAGAACACTAAAGTTAAGAACGCCATTCATCACTGCTTTTTCGCCCGATGTGCCTGATGCCTCAAGAGGTCGGGTGGGGGTGTTCATCCAAATATCAACCCCTTTTACCAGACGTTTACCAAGCACAATATCATAATTTTCTAAAAATAGGATTTTGCCTCTAAATTCAGGTTGACAGGAAATTTGCACGATCTTTTGAATTAAATCCTGACCTGCTTTATCAGCGGGGTGAGCTTTACCTGCAAATATAAATTGAACAGGACGCTCTGGGTTATTTAAGAGTTTAGACAACTGGTTCAGGTCGCTAAATAATAAATGTGCTCGTTTGTAGGTTGCAAAACGACGGGCAAAACCTATGGTTAAAGCATTTTCATCAATCGATTCAATGATAGCAAATGTTTTGCATGGATCTTCGTAAGAACGAATCAAGCTTTTCCTGTACCTAGCTTTTATATAATTGATTAGTTTTTTTCGGAGGATTGTGCGAATTTCCCAAATTTTCTCGTCGCTTACATCGTATATCTTTTTCCAATGTTCAGGGTTTGATTGATCCTTAATGAAATTCTCTGAGAATTTTGATTCGTAAAGCGAACGCCACTCTTTAGCAGTCCATGAAGGATAATGTACACCGTTGGTCACGTAGCCTATATGTAACTCTTCTGGAAAATATCCTCCGTAAAGATTGTTGAACATTTGCCGCGATATTTTTCCGTGTAGCCAGCTCACCCCATTCATTTGATGAGAGGTGTTGGCAGCCAGGTTACTCAATGAGAATTTTTCGTTGTGGTCTTTAGGATTCACCCTTCCTAAAGCCAAGAATTGTTCCCAATTAATTCCAAGTTGTAAGGGAACATAGGGAAGATAATATCGAATCATCCCTTCATCGAATGTGTCGTGACCCGCCGGCACCGGTGTATGAGTTGTGAACAACGAGGCTGTACGTACAATTTCAAGCGCTTGGCTAAACGAATGGGATTGGCTTGTTAGTTGTATTAATCGCTCAATATTTATCAAAGCTGCATGCCCTTCGTTACAATGATATAAATCAGGCTGAATATTGAGGGCGTTAAGCGTTCTGATGCCACCAATTCCCAATACTATTTCTTGTTTGATTCGATTGTCCCAATCACCACCATAAAGCTGATGTGTAATCACTTTGTCTTCTTCCGAATTAGCTTCAGTATCAGTTTCCAATAAATAAAGAGGAACGCGTCCCACATCTACTCGGAATATTTTTGCGACCACCCTGTGATTTGCAAGTTCAATGCCAATCGTTAAGGGGATTCCTGATGAATCTCTCATCAGGGTCATTGGCATGTGAGTGAATTTTTGTTCTTCGAGAGTCACTTGCTGCTCTCCATTTAAGGACAAACTTTGAGTGAAATAGCCAAATCGGTACATAAAACCGATACCAACCATATTGAAATTTGAATCGCTGGCTTCTTTTAAGTAATCACCAGCCAAAATGCCAAGACCACCTGAATATATTTTAAGATTTTCGTTCAAGCCATATTCCATACTGAAGTAAGCAATTTTTGGTTGATCTTCATCTGGTTTTATGGCCATGTAATCTTTGAAATCCTGATAAACGCGCTTGTATTCAGTTATAAAATTATCATCATTAATCAATTCCATTAGGCGTTTACTCGATACTTGTTTTAAAAGAAGTATGGGATTCATATTGCATTTTAACCAAAGTTCATGGTCTATGGTCTTGAATAATTGTCTGGCATTTTGATCCCATGACCACCACAAATTCATCGAAAGCTCATCGAGTCCTTTGATTGATTCAGGTAGATTCGATCCAATAAATAACTTTCGCCAGTTCAATTGATTGTTTTTCGGGATTCCCAGTTGTTGGTTTAAGTCGTCGAAGTTTATGTCGCGATTTATAATGTTTTGATTCACATTATTTCGGATGGCAATTTTGTAGGCTTGATGATAATACTTGATGAAATTCTTCCATAGAGCTTTCTTTGAAAAATTCTGGGCTTTGTTTCGAATTTCCTGTAAATCTGTAGCTGAGTTCTTCGAAAAGCTTAGAATCGAATGACTCAGATTTTCCACTAGTTCGAGAGAATTGGTATCTGTTCGTTCCAAAACTTCAACTCCGTTATAGTCTAAATGGCGACCATTTGTTTCGTTTATCCATTTTCCAAATCCTGCCAAAGTTGTGGTGATAGTGGGCACTTTAAATGCCATACTCTCAAGAGGTGTATAACCCCAGGGTTCGTAATATGAAGGAAAAACGGTTAAATCCATTCCCACAAGTAAGTTGTAATATGATAGATTGAAAATACCATCATCACCATTTAAATAAGTTGGGCAAAGAATCACCTTAACTTTATCGTCTGCTGAATTATTTAAACCTAATTTTTGTATATCATTAAGAATGGAATCGTGATTGGGATAGTGTAATTCATGTGTGATATAGGGTGATGACAGGTTCTGATTGTTGCTTGTATTTGCTATATTTTCAATTAAATCTTGTCGGGGACCTTTCTGATCGCCTGGAATTAATAGATAGGCTACGATTTCTCGATTAAGGCTTTTATTTTGGTTGATTTTGGCTAAGGACTCTAAAAAAAGGTCAATGCCTTTATTTTTGTACTCGTAACGACCACTGGTTCCAATAAACAAGGTATCTACTGAGAGCTGATGTCCAACCAAAGCTTCGGTAACCATTTTTAATTTTTTTTGTGCCAAACTTCGTTTTTCCTCAAGTTCATTATCAGGTGGCACTATGTTGTTTTCAAAACCATTTGGGGTAATAATATTGACTGGACGACCGTAAAACTGATGACATTCGCGTGCAGTAATCCGGCTTACCGTAGCCAGGCAATCAGCCGTATTCGCAGCTGCTTTTTCCAGTGAGCATTTCGATTCAACATGGTATTGTTTTGCTTTTAATTTCGCATCAAAATGGGACAAGTTGTCGTATAATTTCTCGTAATTACTTGATAGTACCCGGCCCATCATGGTGGCATGTGTGGTAAACATGGTGGTAATTTTCGGAGAGTTCATCTCAAGATAAAGACATCCCGCTCCTGACATCCATTCGTGGAAATGAGCTAAGGGGATATCTGAGTCTGATAAATGAGAATTAATAAAATTCTCTATCACCATACCACTGGCATAACCAAAAAGAGCAGCTTCTACAAATTCCCATTCAGCATTAAGAGATTCCAACTTATAAACTTCCCAAAGGCGGGTTAAAATTTCATCTTTCCGAGGAATTAAGCTTTTAAAATCGATAAGTATGGCCATAGGATTTCCATGAATCAACCAACGACCGATTTTAATATTTAAACCTGCGGCAGCCATTTGAAGCCTCCATTCTTTGAATAGAGTCAGATCCTCTTCAAATTCGTGGCAGGGATTGTTTTCATTCCAGAAGTCTGGACCAATATAGATGACCTTATCTCCAAAAGCTTTTTTTAAGGATGCTGCTTTTGTTGAAATAACAGTATGTATGCCTCCAACTTTATTACAAACTTCCCAACTAACTTCAAAAATAAAATTTGGTTTTGTTTTTATCTCAGCCATAAATTGTCTTCTTAAAAGTTATCCATAAAAAATTAAATACTGATTTGTTAAAAGCAGCTTGCTTTCAGGCCATTAATAGCTTTTTATTGATTTTGTAATAGCACTTATTTGTGTTGTATTTGGTAAGGGCATATCATCGTTAATGAAACTTACGCTGGCCTTCATGTAAATTTTATTTAAGATTTCGATGTCATTTTTTGTGTGTCCTTTTCTTTCAGGCAAATTTTGAAATCACTTAGTATATTCATATAGTTGATAAATGCCTCGTATGGCGATTCATATGGATTGATATGGCTATTTGCAGCAGGATTTGTACACATAAAATAGAAGTGATCTGATGCTTGCAAAAATCGCCAATCTTTTTTTAGGCGTTCATCGTTTGTTTTTAAAATAGCCTCTTGCAATTCATACAGTTTATTATAGGCTTCATTTTGAATATGGTTGCCCAACCAGGGTGACAGATCTTGTTTATCATTAACGCAGGCAATAGGGATCGGAATGTGCACGTCTGAAACAGCCACATAATTTTCTACAACTTCGGATACTTTATTAAATTGGAATCCTGTGTCTCGTATAATAGATTCAGGTAAGTGTCTTAAAAATTCAAATATCCCTCTTTCTTTAAGATGATGCTCTCCGAAGGTTTCATAGTCAATGAAAATATTTACGATTTGTTCTTTATCATCAAGCTTGTTGAGATTGTCAACAAACTTCTCGGTAGTTAATCCGCTATCAAAAGTGAATCGTAATGCAATATCATTACTGAGTTTATAATTTCTCATCAGGACTTTAAGTCCGGGGCTGATGGGGTTACTATACAGATAGTTTGGGCTTTTCCATCCCAAAATATGTTGGGCACCTTCAACTAAAATCCCTTTGAAGCCAAGCTCTGCTATGGTTTCGCCAATCTTATCGGAATAAATGAGTGCTGTATTTTTGAAAACCTGAGGTTTTTGTCCAAAAAGATTTTCTATGCGCTGAGCGTGTGACTTAATTTGCTTGGAGAATTCAGCTTTATTTTTGAGTGAAACCAAAGAGTGTGAATCGGTTTCTGCTAAGAATTCAACGTAACCGGTAGTTGCCAGTTTTTGGAAGCTTTCAATGACTTCGGGGGTATAGATTTCGAATTGATCCAGTGCTAAGCCGGAGATTGAAAAGGATAGTTTAAATTTTCCCTTTTGTGCTATTAGTAAATCGTACAGAATGGCATTGGCTGGTAAATAACATGTATCTGCAAGCTTTCTTATAAAGCTTTCATTGGTGTAATCGTCATAATAGTAATGCTCGTTACCAATATCAAAAAAACGATATTGTCTTAGTCTTAGTGCTTGGTGTACTTGGAAACATAAACAGAGAGCTTTCATATTTTTTTTGTTTACTTGTTCGTATTTCTAAAAAGTTAAGCAGTTTTCATTCTGTAATCAGGATGCCCTAATGGCTTTTTTATAGACATCATAAACATTGAGTGCTGAGTTTTCCCATTTTAAATCATCAACTTCAGCTCGACCACATTCTTTAAACATGGCTGGAAGTGTATCGTAAGTTATAATGCCATAAATGGCATCGGCTATTGCATCAATATCCCAATAGTCAAATTTGGCTGCATAATTTAGAACTTCCGAAACGCCTGATTGTTTGGATATAATGGTTGGTACATTGGATTGGATGGCCTCTAATGCTGAAATGCCAAAGGGTTCCGATACAGAAGGCATCACGTAAACATCACTTAGATGGAACATTTTAAATACATCTTTACCTCTCAAAAATCCAGTGAAATGGAATTTATCTGCTATACCGAGTTGAGCAACACGATCAATCATCTTCTCAAGCATATCGCCATTTCCTGCCATCACGAACCTGACATTATCGTTTTTTTGTAAAACTTTATAAGCTGCTTCTACAAAATATTCGGGTCCTTTTTGAAATGTAATACGCCCCAGAAAAGTCACAATTTTTTCCTTTACACCTTTCTTGGTTTCGTTTTTTTCTTGCAGATTATGTGTGTCAACAGCATTGTAAACGGTAGTGACTTTATTAGGATTTTGCCCGTATTTATCAATTACAATTTGTCGGGTTCTATTGCTGACCGTAATAATCTGATCGGCTGCATCCATACCCATTTTCTCTAGGTCGAAGACTTTAGAATTCACAGTCTCGCCACTGCGGTCGAATTCGGTTGCATGAACATGAATGACCAATGGTTTGCCGGAAACTTCTTTTGCAGCAATACCTGCAGGATAGGCTAACCAGTCATGGGCATGTATCACGTCGTGATCATTCTCGAGACTGATAGCAGAAGCGACATAGGCATATTTGTAAATTTCTTCGATGAGGTTTTCATCATAAGTGCCTGTAAAGTCAATTTTCCCTTCTGAACTAACATTTAGTAAACGTCCTTTTCCAGGAAGCTCTTTACTCATGAAAGTATATTGCTTTTCAGGGTTATTGTATGGAATGAGGGTGGAACTAACTTCGAGATATTTATGTTTTTGTTGAAATTTTTCAATCTGTTCCTGAACTCGAGTTATTGTGGTATTATTGGCTCCTATCAATTTCACAGTATTGCCCTCTTCGTCGCCATATGCTTTGGGAACTACAAACACAATATCAATATCCTTAATTTTAGACATGCCTTTTGTAAGACCAAAGCAAGCTGTGCCTAAACCACCCGAAATATGAGGTGGAAATTCCCATCCAAACATTAATACTTTCATAATGATAGTTTAGTTTAAACTAATGGGTGTATAGGTAGAAGAGTATTATTGTAAATATTATATAACAGTTTTTTTGTATGTATATATTAATACGTTTTTTTGAAAAATCAGATCTTAAAAATCTAGATCAATCCAAGGTTTAAACTGTTTTGCTCAGCTGTAGCATAAAGTTATTGAAAAATCACTAGAAGAAATAATTAAATGTCCTTAATGGTCTGATTATGATAATGCTAGTGGTGCTTTGTTTTTTTTTTTTGATTATTTATCTATAGTTGTGTTTAGCTATAATTAAATAATATGTCAGATTCAACTTGTGCTATATGTTGTATTTGTTGAATGGGTAGGGCTTTCTTAAAATACATTTTAAAATTAGTTAGTAGTCATAATTTAAAATTAAAAATATTTCACATTTCTCATCATTTTTGGACTGTGAGTGGACAGTATGTTTTTTAGTAAGGTATTTTTAAGATATGGACAACTCGAAATAGAGCCTACAGATACATACTCGAATGGGCTGCTAAGTCGTGTTATGTATTTTTGAAGGTGGCTTTTATTTCATGCGAGCGTTTGTTTAATGTTGAGCTAATTGCATGTTCTATTTACGCTGGATTATAGTGTGGATAAATTCTTGAAGCATTTGTTAGATATTCTAGTTAATGTGCCTTCTAACTAAAGTTTATTTCTAGAATAAATTAAGGACGCGATTCCCTTAGGAGTCGTTTTTTTTTTGCAGTAGTTGATTTTATTAAAGAAAAAAATCTCGATTAAATTATCTTTTTATAACATAAAGGCCTAACTTGCAGGGAGTAACCTATTTTTATATGTAATAAATCTGATCCAAACTTAATCAAATTCGACAAAATGAATCAACAAACCGAAAAATTAGAATTAATTGAATGGCTTGTAAAACAAAGTGATTCGAACGTAATTGAAAGTATTAAAAAGATTAAAAGTGAGCACATTAATTCCTATCAGGAAGAAAGGGTATTAACTCACGAAGAAAGGTGTCTTCTTTATAGGATTCAATTTCTGGAAGGACGAAGTCCTAAAGAGCAGGATGAATGCCGTGAATTCTATGAGCAATATTTGTAGAAAGCAAAAAACGCCTGATCATTAGATCAGGCGTTTTTGTGCTTTGTAAAAAGAGAATTAATTCTCTAAATTTTCACCCCATTATTGTGAAGAATGGTTTTAACCTCACTACCTAGCTCAGAATAGATGAGACTAACTTGTGCATTCACCTTTTCATTATCGATATCAAGTAGTCCTAAAAGAACATAGGCCGAACGGGCATCATTCAAATCATCTTTAATTAGCTCCAACAGAATTTTGGTGCCAGAGATAGCTTCTTTGTTTGAGATAACCGATAGATTGATAAAGAATTGGCTGGCTGTACGAATGATATTGGCATCCTCCTCAACGTGAATGAAAGGAAATAGGGCCATAATCGCCTTTGTGTTCTTTTTTCTGATGTTGGCACTAATAGCCGTCATCATTTTAGTACGATCAGTGGTTGAACTGTTGGCCATGAGGAACTCATACATTTCGAAAACGGTGAGTATCATGTTTTTATTCTGAGATTTCCCGTAAAGCATGAAGGTTCTGAAGCACATTGCCTGTAATTCAGACTTGTTTAAATCATTCCATTTCTCTTTTTGAAGGGCTATTTGATCGAGATAGCTATAGTCTTGTATCTGTTCTGACATATCGAATAAATTATAATATGGCACAAAGATATAAAAAGCCTTGAAAGCACCTTTGAGCTTAAGCTTTGAAAATCAGTTTTTGATGAATTATCATTTTTTTTTTATTTGAATTGACTCTCTTATTCCTTTGCATATAGAACATATTTATTACTTTTGTTGTCACGCAAAACAAGCCCAGGTGGCGAAATTGGTAGACGCGCCAGCTTGAGGGGCTGGTGGCCTTTTGGTTGTTCGGGTTCGAGTCCCGATCTGGGCACAAGAAAAAAGCTTTACAAATCA
>NZ_JBFFKR010000081.1:0-13113 GCF_041555295.1 Ancylomarina sp.
CCAAGCTGAAAGAAATCTCTCAGCTTGGTTGAAGTATTTTATAAATTATTCTTCTTAAAAAGTGAGGCTTAAACCTGCCATAAAGTTCGTTCCTGCTTGAGGGAAATAACCATCCATAGCAAAACGTTCACCTCCATAAATGTATGAGTAAACCCATGCATTCGACTCATATTCTGCATTAAATACATTATTTACTAAAATATTGAATTTTAAACTCTCAGCAAACTTAGGTTTGAATTCGTATGAGAAATTCAAGTTAGATACTGAATAAGCATCAAGACTTCTTTCATTATTCGCCGAATTATCAATAAACTGCTTACCTACATATTGAGAAATGAACTGTACACCGAATCCTGAATTATTATAAGAGAAGATTGAGTTAGCCGTTACATTGGGTGAAAAAGCCAAATCAGTAGTTCCTAAATTATTAATCGTTTGCTCGCCAGTTTCCCAGTTATCCCAATTATCAACATGCTCAACAAAGTTTTCAACTTTATTTTCACTCAAAGATAAATTTCCTTTCCATGAAAGAGACTCTGTGATATTTGTTGCTGCACTCAACTCAACACCCATTCTATAAGATTTATCAACGTTCACCATTACAGCTCCACCAACATCATTAATCTCACCAGTAAGAACTAGCTGATCTTTATAATCCATATAAAATAGGTTCGCTTCGAATAAGAAGTTTGCCTTTGTCAATTTATAAGTTAGTTCGTAATCGAACAAACGCTCACTTGTAGGCACATTACCAGGTTTAGCATCGGTATAATTACTTCGATTAGGTTCACGATTTGCTATAGCAAATGAAGCGAAAAGACGGTGATTTTCATTAAACTCATAATTCAAACCAAATTTAGGGTTAAAGAATAGGAAATCATGTTTCTGACTAACATCTCTTAAATCCGAATCGGTCCCTTTAATTTTATAATCAATCCCTCTCAATTGTAAATCGGCGTACAAACTCAAGGAATTATCAACAGCAACATTCGCTTTTACGTAGGCATTATATTCTTCCTTTGTCCCGTTGTTGTCGTAGTACTTATCACCTAAAAAAGTATCACCTGCATTCTTCATCCAACGGATTTCGCCAAAATGATCACCATCGTATTTATTCCAGCCACCACCAGCAACTAAATCAAGCCCTTCTATTTTCTTCGAAAAAGAAAATACAGTACCGTAAAAATCATTATCCAACCATTTACGACGGATAATATCTGTTTTCTCTATTGTTTCTCCTCCAATTACAATGGGAGCCAAACCATACTTCTTAAGCTTATCATTTTTCTTAAACTGCTCGTAGTAACCTTCACCTTGAGTATAATGAAAAGCCATATTGAACTTTGTGTTATCCGAAAACAGGTGCGTTAAAAACAGATGGTAATGCTTCTGCCAGTAGTTGTCCGTTTCATTTTTATAGGTGTACTGGTTGTAGGTTCTCGAATCAGAGGCTTTAATATGGGCAACTCCCTCGATATTTACTAATTCATCATGACTACTAAACAAATAGTGATCACCATATCTTTGCATCCCCTCTTCATCGTTCTCTAAACGAACTTTTGGCACCCCATTCCAAGCCTGGTAAGTTTTCTCTTTACCTACGATTACATTAGCTTTTACACTTGTTCTATCACCATAGTATCCTGCAGAAAAATAAGCTGATTGCAGATTTGAACTCGCTCTATCGATAAAACCATCAGAAGTAATTTTAGATAAACGGGTATCGAAAGCAAAACCTTTCTTTAGACCTGTACCCAGTTTAACTGTGTTCTTAAATGTATTGAATGAACCTGCCGAGCTTGATATTTCAGCATATGGTTTAGTGTTCACATTCTGTGTTTGCATATTTATGCTAGCACCAAATGCACCTGCACCACTCGTTGATGTTCCCACACCACGCTGTATTTGAATATCATCTAAAGATGAAGTAAAGTCAGGCATGTTTACCCAATAAACGCCGTGTGATTCTGAATCATTCAATGGAATGCCATCAACAGTTACATTAATACGGTTAGCATCTGATCCACGAATTCTAAACCCCGTATATCCAACACCTGCTCCAGCATCGGAAGAAGTAACGAATGAAGGTGTTAAGGACAATAACATAGGAATATCCTGACCTAAATTTCTTGCAGACAATTCTTCCTTACTCACATTGGTTACAACAACTGGCGTTCTAGCATCTGCACGAGTAGCCGACACCAATACCTCATCGGCAAGTATGGCAGAGTATTCAAGTACAAAATCTAAAGTTAAATCTGATTTAAGATCAATCTCCTGAGTTTGAGGCTCGAAAGCTAAAAAACTTGCAACAAGCTCATAAGAACCTGATTTTAAGTTTTCAAATTGATATTCTCCATCTGCATTTGTAGAAACACCATGCATGCTCCCTTTGATAACGACTGCCGCACCTGGAAGCGGATCTCCATCCTGATTTAAAACTCTCCCCTTAAGTGTTAACTGAGAAAATCCTGCAAAACAGAAGAATTGAAATACAAGTAGTAGAACTACTTTCGTAAATAATGAATTGAATTTAGTTGTAGACATTACAATAAAGTTTTTTTAGGCTGAATGATCAGCATTCGATAAAAAAATATTGCAATGAGGTTCTTTAGATGAGATATCAGGCGAATAGTATTTTCGCAATTCCCTACGCCGGCATTATCCGGATCAGGTGTAAGAAACCGAAATAAATCTGTTCCTTAGGGTATAATCTCAGCCCGTTTATTTAAGGCACCCCACTGTTATTAGTGCGCAAAGGTAATTTGATTTACTTAAAATACAAGTCTAATTCATTTCAAAATAGAATGACATAAACTTATGGTTATCAACAAAGATACTCGGAATAAATTACAGAACAGAAAAGTATAAAGCACAAAAAAGCACCCAATTATATTGGGTGCCCTCATATTTAAAGACTTAACCGTCTCTTATTTCTCTTTAGCAACTTCCTTTACACCCATAACTTCGGTTAAAGCTTTCACAAAGGTTGCTTTTGGAAAAGCCCCTTTTGCCATTTGGGGTTGGCCTTTGGCAGGAATAAATAGGAAAGAAGGTATACTTGTTACACCAAATGCAGCTGAAACTGCCCTGGCTTTATCCGTATCCACTTTATAAATCTGAATGGCATCGCCATACTCCTCTTGTAACTCTTCCAAAATAGGCGCTACTCTTTTACAGGGACCACACCAAGTCGCATAAAAATCGACTATTACAGGTTTATCACCTTTGAATACCCATTCCTTTTCTTTCACAAAGTCAAAAACCTTTTCTTTAAAGCCTTCGTCATCCAAAGCAATCACTTTCGATTGTGAAAAACTAGTAAGACTTAGCAATACAAAGCTTAATAAAAAGGCTGATTTTATAAATGTTCTCATAATAGTCTGATTTAATATTGAAGTTCAAATATAATTGAATTAATCTGTTTTCACAGACTATTCACTTACACCCAAAACTTCCTTAAAAGCTTGTTTAAAGGATTCTTTAGAAAGAGCACCTTGTGCCATTTGAGGTTGCCCTTCTTGTGGTACAAATAAAAGTGAAGGAATACTCTGAATGCCAAAAACTGAAGACAATTCTTTCTCCTCTTCTGTATTAATCTTATAAATCTCTAATTTATCGCCATACTCCTTTTTCAATTCTTCAAGAATAGGAGCAACCGTTTTACAAGGTCCACACCAATCGGCATAAAAATCAATTATGCAAGGCTTATTACCTTCAAATTTCCAATCCTTATTATTTTCGAAATTAAACACCTTTTCTTTGAAAGATGCTAATGTTAAATGCTCTACCATAATTACAAATTTTAATAATACAAATATATAGATTATTGCATATCAATTAGTGTGCCATAAAATAAAAACTGTCAAAATGCCAATTAAATTAGATTTCTGCTAACAGATCGCATCTCTAAATAAAAATTAGGGGCTATTTCAAATATCAGATGATTATCTCTTCTTATATTTTAGAATCATCCTAAATAATTGTAATTTTGTCGCTTCAGGGAGAATAGATATCATTAATTGAATCAAAACTCCTTAATTGAAATACAAACAAGATAAGAACGTGAAAAGATTTTTAACACACCCCATATTCCCCATACTATCAGAAATTGTCACTAAAGAAAACCTTGAATCCTATGTGATTGGAGGTTTTGTTAGAGATCTTTTTCTTGAACGAGAATCAAAAGATATTGATGTTGTTGTAATTGGCAGTGGCATTGAATTGGCCAAAAAAGTGGCTGCAAAAGCAGGTAATACCAATGTTTCTATTTTTAAGAGCTATGGAACAGCCATGCTTAAATATAAAGGTTTTGAGGTTGAATTTGTTGGGGCTCGCAAAGAATCTTACCAAAGAGAATCACGCAATCCTATAGTCGAAGATGGCACTTTAGATGATGATCAAAAAAGAAGAGATTTCACCATTAATGCTCTAGCTTTAAGCTTGCATAAAGACAATTTCGGTGAATTACTTGACCCATTTGGTGGTGTTGAGGATCTTCAGCACAAGATCATAAAAACACCGCTTGATCCTTTGATCACCTTTTCGGATGATCCGCTTAGAATGATGCGTGCAATTCGTTTTGCAACACAATTGGATTTCAAAATTTCAGATGTGACTTTCGAAGCGATTAAAACCAATAAAGATAGAATACATATCATCTCGCAAGAAAGAATCATTGAGGAGATGAATAAAATTGTGATGTCACCTAAGCCTTCAATCGGGTTTAAGCTACTGGATGAATCAGGCTTGCTAGATATCATCTTTCCAGAATTCCAGAAACTTAAAGGTAGAGAAACTCGAAATGGCATTAGTCATAAAGACAACTTCTATCATACACTTGAAGTCCTCGATAATTTATGCTGCCATTCTGACAATTTATGGTTGCGTTGGTCAGCTTTACTACACGATATTGCCAAGCCTAAGACCAAAAAATTTGTAAAAGGTATTGGCTGGACTTTCCATGCTCACAATTTTATTGGCGAGAAGATGGTTCCTAAAATATTTAAGAATATGAAACTACCCTTGAATGAAAAAATGAAATTTGTTCAAAAAATGGTTTCCTTACATATGCGCCCTATTGTGTTAGCACAAGAGGTTGTGACCGATTCTGCTATTCGACGTCTACTATTTGATGCAGGTGATGATATTGACGAATTGATGCTCCTTTGTGAAGCTGATATTACTTCTAAAAACGAAGCCAAAGTCAAAAAATTTCTTGACAACTTCCAATTGGTCCGCCAGAAATTAAAAGAGGTTGAAGAAAAAGATACCATTCGCAATTTCCAACCTCCAATCAGCGGTGAAGAAATTATCAGCACATTTAACCTTTCTCCATCACGTGTTATTGGTGATATCAAAACAGCAATAAAAGATGCCATCCTCGATGGCGAAATTCAAAACAACCATGATGACGCCTATCAGTTTATGCTCAAAAAAGGAGAAGAGCTCGGTTTAAAGGCTGTCGAAAAAAAATAAAAAAGCTACAAAATCAAATAATTGCCATATAAAGCCCGGATGAATCATCCGGGCTTTTTTTGTTAAACTAAATTTTATGAAAACATAATTAAATAACATATAAATCTTTCACTAAAAAAACCTTATTATATCTACTTTTGCGGCGTCAAAATCAATATAACTAATACACCTAAATACCAAAATATGGCTTACGTTGATAATACCATGATTATCCGAAGAGATTTAGTAGCCAATATGGCTGAACTCTTTAACGAAGAAAAGCTTATTACAAACCTTGATAGAGTCCCTCTGGAAATGGCTCCTCGCAACAAAGAGTACACTGATCGTTGCTGTATTTTTAAAGAAAGAGTCATAATTAAAGAAAAATTAATTCCACTACTAGGTTGCGAACTTGAAGAAGATCGTGATGAACTTAAAACTTTAGCTGAATATGCAACAGAGGCTATGCAGCGTGAAAAGCCAATTGAAAAAATATTAACTGTAGTAGATGAAGCTTGTACATCCTGCGTCCAGAATTCTTATATCGTAACTAACCTATGTAAAGGTTGTGTTGCTCACCCATGCATGATGAACTGCCCTAAAGATGCTGTGAGTTGGAATGCAAATGGTCAGGCTCAAATCGATCCAAAGAGTTGTATCAATTGCGGCATTTGCATGAATGTTTGTCCATATCATTCGATCATCTATATGCCTGTTCCATGTGAAAATGCATGCCCTGTTGGGGCCATCACTAAAAATGAACATGGTAAAGAGCAAATCGATGAAGACAAATGTATTGATTGTGGTAAATGCATAACAGCTTGTCCTTTTGGTTCAATAATGGAGAACTCACAGATTATTGATGTGATGAAATCTTTAAAATCAGAACAAGAAACAATCGCCTTGGTTGCACCAGCCCTTTATGGTCAATTTAAATACAAAACTGAAAATGTTATTGGAGCCATTAAAGAACTTGGATTCCACGATGTGATTGAAGTTGCTAAAGGTGCTAATGTAACGACAATAAATGAAGCTGACGAACTACTCGAACGTCTTGAAAATAAGGCTCCATTTATGACAACTTCTTGCTGTCCTGCTTATGTTTCAGCTGTAAAAAAACATATTCCAAACATGGAACAGTATGTTTCTCATACTAAAAGTCCAATGTATTACGCTGCAGAGTTAGCAAAAAAGCAATATCCTAATGGTAAATTCGTGTTCATTGGGCCATGTATTGCCAAGCGTCGCGAAGGGATGGCTGATCCTAATGTTGATTATGTGATGACTTTTGAAGAACTTTCTGGTTTATTTGCAGGATGGCATATTAACATTGATGGCAATTCTATTGAACTAGATCGAACTATTAAGAATCATGGTCGTGCTTATGCTGCGAGCGGCGGTGTTGCTCAATCTGTTCTTGAAGTGAAGCCATACGTTAATATTAAACCTGTAATTGTAAACGGATTAGACAAGAAAAAAATTAACATGCTCAAAGCTTTTGCTAAGACTGGAAAAACCAGTGGTAATTTCATCGAAGTGATGGCATGTGAAGGCGGCTGTATTGCAGGGCCAAGTTCAAATCATGATCCAAAAACAGGACTAAAAATATATCAAGATAACCTAAAAGAGTTCCCAGAAGATTTATAAGAATATCTTCTTAATAAAAAAGGTTGGCTCAATGCCAACCTTTTTTTATGTGATGATTTGTGATATGCACTAAGCAAAAACTTTTTCATCAAATCTATAAGATAAGATTAATAGAATTAGAGCCACAAAAGCAGGCATAAATTCGCCATCGTTAACAACCCAATGCGCAGATAGTGCTAAAACAAAGTTAAAAAAGAAGCCTGCATAAGCCCACTCTTTAAGAAACTTAGATTTCCTTGAAAGAATAGCAATAACACCTAATATTTTCAGAATCGCTAGAGGATAAATAATATAAATAGGAAAACCTAAGCTAGCAAAAGTCTGACTTACCATCTCATGATTTAAAATATACATTGAGGATGACATTAACATCATTACAGATAAGAGTCCAGTAGCAATCCAGTAAATAATTTTGTTCCTTTTTTCCATCATTATTTAATATTTATTAATACTAACTATAAATAAATATATTCATTTTATCCTGATACACAAAGAATTGAAACAAGCAATAACACTTCTCCCTTTGCGGTGAAAATGAATAAAGGCAAGTAAATTAATCTCACTTGCCTTTATTCATTGCACTATACCTTTACGTGGTTATTGTCATATAGCTTAAAAAGTTAAAGTAAAAGTCGTTCTTTCGTCTGGTACGGAATGAGCAGTAATAGTTCCACCGTGCAAACGAAGAATTTGCTTAGAAAGTGCCAATCCAATTCCAGACCCTTTAGGCTTGGTCGTAAAAAATGGAATAAAAACTTTATCTAAAACCTCTTTTATAATCCCTTGCCCATTATCAGTCAACTGAATGGAAATACGTCCTCTTTTATTCAAATAAGCTCTCAATCGTAATTGAGGATTAGCAGTATGATCGAGCGCATGTATAGAGTTCTTAATTAGGTTAATTAAAACTTGCTCAATCAAAAGTTCATCAGCAGAAAGTTCAATCGTTTCAGGTTCAATTTCAATAATACACTCAATATTTCGTCTCTTCATCTCTTCTTTCATCAATATATAAATATTGTCGAAAAGCTGCTTAACTGGAAAGATGCTAAAGTTCGGGGTAGGTATCTTCGTTAGATTCCTGTAAGTATCAACAAAGTGTAATAAACCTGAACTCCTCTTCTGGATCGTTGACAAAGCCATTTTCACTTCAGTAATGGTCTCCTGATCATGCTCATCAAACTTGCTAACATTATTCATCCCGAAATCGTCGAGAATTGTTGTTAGAGTATTTGATAATGAAGAGATAGGCGTTATAGAATTCATTATTTCATGTGTTAAAACCCGAATTAGTTTCTGCCAGGATTCAATCTCCTGCTCTTCCAGCTCATACTGAATATTCTTGATTGACACCAAGATAACTTGCCTATCGTTTATTTTAAATTCAGTCGCATATATCGCTAATTGCAGAATATCGTCATTATCATTAACCTTAATAAGCGTATTTTCACCATGCTTCAGTTTCAGGAGTGCCTCAACAAACTCGGGACTAAAACTTTCAAGATCTTGAATTTTAGCCAAGTTACTAACTTGAAATAGTTTTTTAGAAGCATTGTTTATCATCTCTACAGAACCATCGCGATGGAATGCAATCAATGAAATTCCAATATGCTGAATAACGGTTTGTAAATAGAAATAATGCTCTTCCTTTTCAGCCCTTATCTTCTGAAAATCGGAAATAACGGCATTAAATGATTCTTGCAATTTATCGAAGGAACTTCCTAAACCTTGAACCTTAAAATTTCGAGTAAAATCGGAATATCGTATCGATTCAAGAAAATTTTTAAGTAATCTGTTGGTTTTTTCAACATACTTAATCATTTCATATATCTGATAGATAATAACAAGGAAAATAAGGCCTGCCGTCGTAAAATAATTATTTTTTGACAGAACAAAAGCAAATAGGAAAATAGTCGCAGAGAGCGCTATGATCCTTAATACAAAATTGAGTCTGAAACTTTTATAAACCATACTTTTCTAGTCTTCGATACAAGGATGTTCTAGTTAAACCAAGTTCTCCGGCTGCTTTCGAAATATTCCCCTGATTAGTTTTTAATACTTTCTGAATGATATTCTTCTCCACTTCTTCCAGATTATAACTATCTAATTCAACATCCCCTTGTTGTGAATGTCCCGGATTGATTTGAAAATCGCTTGGTTGCAAATTATTATCATCAGCCATAATAACCGCACGTTCCATCAAATGTTGAAGTTCACGTACATTTCCTGGCCATGAGTAATCATACAACTTATTAATACAAGCTTTAGAAAGTGGACCAAAACTCTTCTTGTATTTCTTAGCATAGATCTTCAAAAAATGTTCTGCTAACAACGGAATATCTTCATACCGTTCAGCAAGTGATGGTAAATTTATCTCTACTGTATTTATTCTGTATAATAAATCCTGTCTGTAAGTTTCCTCAGCAACCATCTGAAGAATTGGCATATTAGTTGCGCAAATTAATCGAATATCGATAGGAATTGGTTTATTGGATCCTACTCGAATAACCTCTCTTCTTTCGAGAACGGTAAGTAGTTTGGCTTGCATAGGTAAAGACAGATTACCAATCTCATCAAGGAAAAGTGTTCCTCCAGATGCAATTTCAAAACGACCAGGGCGATCAGTTCTAGCATCAGTAAAAGCTCCTTTTACATGACCAAACAATTCACTTTCGAATAAATTCTCATTAATAGATCCTAAGTCAACACTAATAAAGACCTCATCCTTTCTAGCCGAATTACGGTGAAGAGCTCTCGCAACCAACTCTTTCCCTGTTCCATTTTCTCCTAGAATTAAAACATTAGCATCAGTAACCGCAACCTTCTGAATCGTACTAAAAACAGTTTGCATTTCAGGTGATACGCCAATAAAATCATTAAATGGCTGATCAAGCACTGCATTTAACTCTTTCTGCTTTGTTTTTAGTTGAGTCACCTCCTCCTTCGATTTTCGAAGTTTAATTGCTGAAGAAATAGTTGCCATTAACTTTTCGTTTTGCCAAGGCTTCAAAATAAAATCAGTTGCTCCAGCCTTTATTGCTTTTACAGATTTTTCGACATCACCATAAGCTGTAATGAAAAGAACAACCGCTCGAGGATCAATTTCAATGATTCGATTCAACCAATGATAACCTTCCTGCCCACTTATCGCATCTTTTGTGAAGTTCATATCCAAAAGAATCACATCATAAGTTTCTTGTTTCATCAGCTTTGGAATCAATTCAGGATCCGATTCTGTATGTATTAATTCAACATGCTGTTTCAAAAGAAGCTTCAATGAGAATAGTATATCCTCATTATCATCTATCGCCAAAATTTTCCCGACTTTGCTCATTGTTTCTGTTTTTTTATATCTCGATTGCTTTAGCCTCAAATTGCAGACAAACCAAAGCTTTTCATCATTATATTGATTTTGATGTGTCCAAAATCGAACATCAAGGTATAACTAAAAATTCAAAATCAAAACAAAAATGTTCGATTTCGTACAAAGCTTGTTCTAAAATCGATCACATTTCACTTACTAAAATAAATACAAGTCTCACACAAAAGACTAACATACAATACACAACACTCTTTGGCATAAATCTAGCTATTACATAATATATAAAACATTCAATCTTACTATAAAGCCAGACTTTATAATAAGTGAATTAAATCAAGTTGTAGCTCACAAAAAAATTAATATATGGATGGATAGAAAACAGAAGATTCAATCATTCTCTTTTATCAATAACATTTATTAATAAAATTTAATACTATTTTAATGTCGTGAAAACTCTATCAGATTAGGAAAGATTAATTATATCCAAATTTTAAGATATGGAACATAATTCCCTTTAGATATCTATATATTAAACTAATTACTTAATGTTCAAAATATTTTTAAATACTGTTTTCAGAAAGCTATATCTTCAAAAGGGATACTCACTGATTAATATTTTAGGTTTAGCTACGGGGATAACTTGTAGCTTACTTATTTTACTTTGGGTAGAGTATGAACTTAGCTTTGATTCATTTCACGACAACAAGAATCAGATATATAGTGTTTATGAAAATCAAACATATGCAGACGGGGAAATATTTACCGTATATGCAACCCCTGCACCACTTGCCATAAAGCTAAAGGAAGATATCTCCGAGATTGATAAAGCGACTCGTATATCAAGAATCTGGGGTAAATTAATGCTAACTACTGGGGGATCAAATTTTATTGAAGGTTCTGGTTTGTGTGTCGATACTGATTTCTTCAAAATGTTCAGTTTTCCTGTTTTACTTGGAGATTCAAACTTGGTTATGCCCGATGAAAGATCCATCGTCATTACCGAGAAGATGTCTAAAAAATATTTTGGTGAGAATAACCCTTTAGGAAAAATCATCAGCATAAATTCAAATATTAACTATCATGTTAGTGCAGTACTTAAGGATTCTCCCAAAAACTCTTCGCTTTACTTCGATTATTTATTACCCTTCAATTTCATAAAAGAGAATTGGGGCTTCAACCTAAACAACTGGGATTCACACGCCTTCTTAACTCTCATTCAAGTTAAAAACAAGTCATACATTCCAAATCTGGAAACAAAAATCAAGCCGTATATCAAACAAAACCTGGAACAATCTAATGCAGACCTAGCTCTTCAGCCATTTACTGATTACCACTTACATTCCATCAGCGGGAAAAAACTTAGTCCCATACTCTATGTCCGGGTTTTTGCCTTAGTTGCTTTTATTATTCTTTTGATTGCTTGTTTCAACTATATGAATTTATCTACAGCACGTTCGGAGCGGAGAGCTAGAGAAGTGGCCGTTAGAAAAGTGGTTGGTGCACACAAAAGAGGATTATTTGCATTGTTCATGGCCGAATCACTCTTTATCAGCCTACTTGCTTTTGGACTGGCAATCGTGTTAGTGGAATTACTTCTACCTTTCTTTAAGGAATTAACACAAAGAGATCTATCTCTGAAATTTTCAAACCCAACACTATTATTATTCTTCGCAGCCATCGTTTTATTCACAGGTCTTATTTCGGGTAGTTACCCTGCTTTATATCTGTCATCTTTCAAACCAATAAGAATTCTAAAAGGTAAACTCTATAGCGATTCCCTTTTATTCCGCAAACTGATGGTCATTATCCAATTTACAATCTCAATTGGATTGATAATTTGCACAAGTGTCATCTACAGACAACTAGATTATCTTCAAGACAAAGACGTTGGTTATCAGAAAAATAACATTATTTATATTGAAATATTGGATGATTTTCAGGAGCATTATTCTCAATTAAAAGAAAGTCTAATTAAAATACCTGGCGTACTTAAAGTTACAGCCGCTAATCAGATGCCTATTAATTTTTCGAATTCGACATCTGATGTGACTTGGAAAGGTAAATCGAATGATGCGAATAACACTCTATTTCAATTAAGTTTTGTTGATTATGATTTTATTGAAACTTTTGAAATGGAAGTTATTCATGGTCGCGCATTTTCATCAAAACAAGGAGCTGATAGTTTAAAACTTATTATAAATGAAGCTGCAGCCTCTGCTATGAAAATGAACTATACTATTGGTCAGAAAGTTAAAATATGGGAATATGATTGTGAAGTTATCGGTGTCGTTAAAAACTTCAACTTTAACAGTTTACAAGTTGGTGTAAAACCACTGATAATGCTTATTATTTCTGATGAGTTTAAATATATTGCTATTAAAACAGACGGTGATCAACAACCCATTATCAATAAAATTAGTGAGACATGGAAAGAATATTATCCTAAAATACCTTTCTCACATCGTCTTTTAAAGGATGATTTTTCGTATCTGTATAAGGCAGAATCTCGTATGAATTCGGTATTTATCTCTTTCACTTTAATTGCTATAATTATATCCTCACTTGGATTGTTTGGTTTATCATCATACATTATAGAACAAAAATACAAGGAGATGGGAATTCGAAAAGTTTTTGGTGCTGAATTCCAACACCTATTCAAATCATTTATTATCCGTTTTTTGAGATGG